>DASYHX010000333.1:0-17756 GCA_035998065.1 Pseudorhizobium sp. | reverse complement strand
GCCTAATCGAAGCCTACGGCAAGAAGCCCCCATGCCGCCAGAAACACCAGCATGATCGCCGCGGACCCCGCGAGACGCGTGGCGCGCTGGGTGGCAAATCGGAGAGCGACTTCCAGAGCAAGCCAGGCGCCCCCAAGGAGGACTGCGGCGGAGGCAAAATCCTCCCACCCCCATCGCACTTCGGGAGTGATCAGCATTGCAATCGCCGGGACGAGTAAAACCGCTGCCGCAACGGCCGACATGAGCCACCGCCACATCGGCACCTGATGCAAGATTGAAAGTCTCATCTGCGCCTCCCTCGCCGTGTGTCCACCGGCGCCAAGCTTAGCAACGCAGGATATCAGGCAGTGGGATTCAAGTACATGCGAGGAGATGCTGAGGGGCGCATGAAGCTTGGAGCGGGTAGCGGGAATCGAACCCGCGTATTCAGCTTGGAAGGCTGCTGCTCTACCATTGAGCTATACCCGCGGATTGGTCGATCCTCAGACGGAATGGTGGAGGGAGTTGGATTTGAACCAACGTAGGCTGAGCCAACGGATTTACAGTCCGTCCCCTTTAACCACTCGGGCATCCCTCCAGTTTATCCGTCAGGATCGAGACCAAGCTCTTCAGACTGGAAGCCGTCGGCTCCCGATCTGCGCCGCGTATATGACCGCCCCTTGACCGTCTGTCAACACGGCCATGGACGCAAAAACGCGAAAAAAATCTTCGGCGTAAGCGGCAGACCCAAGGCCGCCGCGACTAGGCCGCCGCGCACGTCAAGTGTATAAGGCGGCATGAGCAAGAACGACAACAACGACAAATCTGGCCGCGACAGCCACTACGCCACGCTCCGCCGAACAGTGCGCGACGCCAAACGGGAGCGGGGCGAAATTCCAACGCCTTCGGGACGAAAGCGCGACAGGGGGGGCGACTGGAAGGCGCCGCAACTGCAACCGGATCAGGTCTACCTCTACGGTCTCCACACGGTGCGTGCGGCGCTCGACAATCGAGACCGCAAGATCATCAAGCTATCGGTGACGCAGAACGCCCTTGCGAGGCTGCAGCTTCCAGAACCCGGTGCCCTGCCCTACCCCATCGAACTCGTTTCACCTCAGGACATCGACAAGATCCTCGGCCCAGACGCCATTCACCAGGGTGTCATGCTCGAAACGCGCCCACTGCCCGTGCGGCGCCTGGAGGCCCTGAAGGAGAGCCCGCTGCTGCTGGTGCTCGACCAGGTTACCGATCCTCATAACGTGGGCGCCATCATGCGTTCGGCAGTGGCATTCGGCGCAGGCGCGCTGATCACCACACAGCGACACAGCCCGACGGAATCGGGCGTGATGGCCAAGTCAGCCTCCGGCGCATTGGAGCTGATCCCCTACATCCAGATCACCAATCTGGCCAATGCGCTCGAGGAACTGCATGCACTCGGCTTTCAGACGATCGGCCTCGATTCGGAAGGTCCCGCCCCGCTGGAAGGCACGTTCACCGCAGACAAGATTGCTCTTGTCCTTGGCTCCGAGGGCAAGGGGTTGCGACAGAAAACGCGTGAGACCGTCAAGGCATTGGCACGGCTCGACATGCCGGGAGCTATCAAGTCCCTGAATGTGTCGAATGCCGCTGCTGTCGCCCTCTATGCTGCGCAGGCCCATCTGGTGCGCCATGCACCATCGGCAGCGTGACCAGCGGCGGCATGAGCGACGCGGATCTTCTTGAGGCATTCCAAACGGCCGCCCTCCGGGCAGGGTCCGCGATCCTGGATTTTTACCAGCAGAATCCGGTCGTGACGGAAAAGGCGGATCATTCCCCGGTCACGGAAGCGGATGAGCGGGCAGAGCGAATCATCCTCGAGCACCTTTGGAAGATTGCGCCGGACCTTCCGGTGATCGCCGAAGAGGAAGTTGCCAGAGGCAATATCCCGCAGATCGGCGCACGTTTTGTCCTCGTCGATGCTCTGGACGGAACGCGGGAATTCATCGCGCAACGGTCGGAGTTCACCGTCAACATCGCCCTCATTCAGGACGGAATACCGACGCTCGGCTTCGTTTACGCCCCGGCACAAGCCGTCGCCTACTGCGGGAGCGGAGCAGGTGCAAAGAAGCTCCATGTCGACGCCGACTTTCGGGTCGTTGCGCAGCACGCAATCTGCGTCCGCAAGATGCCGCCCAGCCCCCTTGCTCTTTCAAGCCGCTCGCACGAGTCCTGTCAAACGGTCGACTACCTCCAGCGAAACGGAATCACGCAGGTCCGCCGGCTCGGCTCATCGCTCAAGTTCTGCCTCGTCGCAGAGGGAGCGGCGGACCTTTATCCCCGCTTCGGCCGCACCATGGAATGGGACACGGCCGCTGGCGATGCCGTACTGCGGGCCGCCGGAGGATACGTAAAAACACTGGAGGGCGCGGCGCTTACCTATGGCAAGACCGCCCGCGTCGGTCATGGCGATTTCGTCAATCCCGATTTCATCGCATCAGGCGAATGACACTCGCCAGCTTCGATGATCAAATCTGATGGGAAAAAATGGTGCCCCCGGCAAGGTTCGAACTCGCGACCCCCTGATTACAAATCAGGTGCTCTACCAACTGAGCTACAAGGGCAATCCATGGCTGCCGAGTTAGCAGATTCTGATGTTCTGTAAAGGGAAATCTGCCCTTCCCCTGTTCAAAACTCCACGCAAGACCCTAGGGGCAGCGTACCGACCGGTAATGCAAACCCCTTGTCGACAAAGGAGGTTCCTGTCTAGGTAAGCGGACTTCAATGAGGCATGCCATGTCGATCCGAGCCAATTCAATCTTCTTTACCGCATCCTCTTCTCCAGAGGCGATTGCGGCTCGAGACGAGTTGATCCACCTCTACGGAAATGCTCCGATGGCCGATGCCGACGTTATCGTGGCACTGGGCGGCGACGGTTTTATGCTGCACACGCTGCACGAGACCATGAGCTCGGGCAAGGCGGTCTACGGCATGAACTGTGGCTCGGTCGGCTTCCTCATGAACGACTTTCGCACGGACCAGTTGCGGGAGCGCATCGAGGCGGCTCTGGAAAACGTACTGCACCCCCTCCAGATGAAAACCACCAATGCCGACGGCACCAAGTCCATCGCGCTTGCCATCAACGAGGTGTACCTCTTCCGCCAGTCATACCAGGCGGCCAAGTTGAGGGTAGAGATCGACGGGCGGGTCCGGCTGGAGGAGCTTATCTGCGACGGCTTGATGATCGCAACACCTGCAGGCTCCACAGCCTACAACCTCTCCGCTCATGGACCGATCCTGCCGCTCGAAGCCCCGCTTCTTGCCATGACGCCTGTCAGTGCGTTTCGTCCCCGCCGGTGGCGAGGCGCGCTCCTTCCAGACCAGGTCAGGGTCGACATCCACATCCTGGAACCCGACAAACGCCCGGCAAACGCTGTCGCCGACAACACAGAGGTGAAGTCGGTCCTGCATGTCGAGATCGCCCAGTCAGAAGACATGACTGCACGCATCCTTTCCGACCGCGACCATTCGTGGTCCGACCGGATTCTTGCGGAGCAATTCAACAACTGACGCTCGGCAGCAGGTTGTTTAACAAAAACGGCCACCCGAGGGTGGCCGCTTGAAGTCTCGAGGCTTTGCTAAACCTCAGTCGACATCGGCGATCTCGCCTGCGTCCTTGCCGCTGATGCGATGCGCCAGCGCAGCCTCCATGAACGGGTTCAATTCGCCGTTCAGAACGTCATCAGGTGCGGTGCTTTCCACGCCGGTGCGCAGATCCTTCACCAACTGATAGGGCTGCAGAACGTATGACCGGATCTGATGGCCCCAGCCGATGTCCGTCTTGGAAGCCGCCTCCGCGTTGGCCGCTTCCTCACGCTTCTTCAACTCCGCCTCGTAGAGACGAGCGCGCAGCATGTCCCAGGCCTTGGCCCGGTTCTTGTGCTGAGACCGCTCCTGCTGGCAGGCGACCACGATACCCGTGGGGATATGCGTGATGCGCACCGCCGAGTCCGTTGTGTTGACGTGCTGTCCGCCTGCACCGGAGGATCGATACGTATCGATCCGGCAATCGCTCTCGTTGACCTCGATGTTGATCGAGTCGTCGACGACGGGATAAACCCAGGTCGAGGAAAATGAGGTGTGGCGACGCGCATTGCTGTCGTAGGGCGAAATCCGGACCAGGCGGTGGACGCCCGATTCAGTCTTCAACCAGCCATAGGCATTGTGGCCCTTCACGAGGATGGTCGCAGACTTGATGCCTGCCTCTTCGCCCTCGTGAACCTCGAGCACCTCAACCTTGAAGCCCTGCTTTTCCGCCCAACGGATATACATGCGCAACAACATGTTGGCCCAGTCCTGGGACTCGGTGCCGCCGGCGCCGGAATGGACTTCGACGTAGGTATCGTTCGAATCCGCCTCACCGGAGAGCATGGCCTCGACCTGGCGGCGGTCCGCCTCGATCTTCAGCGCCTTCAGCGCCTCCTCGGCCTCTTTGACGACGCTCGCGTCGCCCTCTTCCTCGCCGAGCTCGATCAGTTCGACGTTGTCGTTGAGCTGCTGTTCGAGCCGCCTCACGCCGGCGACGCTGTCATCGAGCTGCTGGCGCTCGCGCATCAAGCCCTGCGCTTCCGTGGCGTCATTCCAGAGGTTGGGATCCTCTGCCTTGTTGTTCAACCAGTCCAGTCGTCTTATCGCCTGGTCCCAGTCAAAGATGCCTCCTCAGCAGGCTTATGGCCTGCTTGATTTCGTCGACTACACCGATGATTTCGGCCCGCATGGCTCTCTTTCTTGTTCTTGCTATATCTAAAGACGGGGTGGACATAAGCGGGCCAGGCGCGGATGTAAAGGCCGCGCCGTCACCCTGTCGCCCGGCTCAGAAAAGCCCGGCTGCGCCCGAGGTGACGGCCTGCTGGGCCTGCGGTGAGGTCTCCAGGATTTGCTCAGGCGGCAGGTACTCGGTATCCCCGATGACTGCAAAAACGTCTGCCGGACCGGTGCCAGGCTTGAAGGCTTCCACAATCGTATCGGGTTCGCCCTCGAAGGCCATCATGCCGGTGGCGCGGTTCACCGGAACGAACTGCATACCCTCCGGAACGTGGAACTGCTCGGCCGGCAGGCGCTGAACCGCCTTTTCCATGAAATCGGCGAAGATAGGTGCGGCAAGGCCGCTGCCAGTACCGCCGCGGCCAAGAGGCGCCGGGGTATCGAAGCCGACATACACGCCAGCAACGAGGTTAGGCGTGAAGCCGACAAACCAGGCGTCCTTCTCGTCGTTGGTGGTTCCGGTTTTGCCTGCAACCGGACGGTCGGTGATGTTGATCTTGCCTGCCGCCGTGCCACGCTTCACCACGCCCTCCATCATGGAGGTGATCTGATAGGCGGTCATCGGGTCGAGCACCTGCTCGCGATTGTCGACCAGGATCGGCTCATCCTGACCGTTCCAGGCCGTGGCGTTGCAGCCGTCGCAGGTACGCTCCTCGTGGCGGAAGATCGTGTTACCGTAGCGATCCTGGATGCGGTCGATGACGGTCGGCTTGATCTGTTTGCCGCCGTTGGCGATGACCGCGTAGGCGGCGGCCATGCGCAGCACGGTGGTTTCACCGGAACCGAGCGACATGGCCAGCACGGGCAACATCTTGTCGTAGATGCCGAAGCGTTCCGCGTACTCGGCCACCAGTTCCATACCCATGTCCTGAGCGAGCCGGACTGTCATCTGGTTACGGGATTTCTCAATGCCGAGACGTAGGGTCTGCGGGCCAGCTGATCCGCCGCCATAGTTTTCCGGGCGCCAGACCTGTCCTCCTGAGACCATTTCGATCGGCGCGTCGAGAATGACCGAAGCGGGGGTATAGCCATTGTCCAGGGCTGCCGCGTAGACGAACGGCTTGAATGCTGACCCAGGCTGACGCATCGCCTGCGTGGCACGGTTGAACTCGGACTGCCCATAGGAGAAGCCGCCGACCATCGCAAGAACGCGACCGGTATTAGGATCCATGGCGACGAAACCGCCCTGAACCTTCGGCGGCTGGCGAAGCCGATATTGGCCTTCCTCATCGGTGATTTCTTCTACATAAACCACATCGCCGGGCTCAAGGACGCCTTCCGGCGATTTCGCAGTCTTGCGCTCGCCTTTGGCGTCGCGATAGGCCCACTTCATGTTCTCCGCTTTTACAAAACCGACCTTGCGCGGTTCCTCGACCTGACCGCCGCTATCGGTGGTCGGCCGAAGGCCAATATCGGCTCCCTCGGACGAAACTGCGGTGATCACGGCGAGATGCCACTCCGGCACGTCCCGCAGCCCCTCCATCTTGCTTAGCTCGGCGCCCCAATCGCCTGCCACGCTGATCTTCTTCACTGGGCCGTGGAAACCGCGCCGCTCGTCATAATTGACCAGTCCATTGTGAAGCGCGGAACGCGCCAGAACCTGAAGCTCCGGATCCAGCGAGGTACGAACGGAGAGCCCGCCCTCATAAAGCGTATCGTCGCCGTACTTTTCCATGATTTGCCGACGAACGGCCTCGGCGAAATAATCCGACGCGAAAAGATGTGTGCCGCCTCGACGGGGTTTTACCCCCAGCGGCTGCTTCTTTGCCTCGCCGGCATCGCTCGGCGTGATGTAGCCGTTCTCTGCCATACGATCGATGACCCAATTTCGGCGCTCGATCGCAGCTGCCTCACGACGATAGGGATGATAGTTGTTCGGGCCCTTGGGCAACGCGGCGAGATAAGCCGACTCCGCGATCGTCAGTTCCGTCACTGACTTGTCGAAGTAGGTCAATGCCGCTCCGGCGATACCATAGGAGTTCAGTCCGAAGAAAATCTCGTTCAGGTAAAGTTCTAGGATCTTGTCCTTCGAGTAGGTCTGCTCGATGCGGAAGGAAAGAATGGCTTCCTTCACCTTGCGATCAATCGTCTGATCGTTGCTGAGCAAGAAGTTCTTCGCCACCTGCTGCGTGATAGTTGATGCGCCTTCGGGACGGCGACCGGAGCCCAGATTCTGGAAGTTATTGACGATGGCGCGCGCCAAACCGGCAGGATCGATGCCCGGGTGGTTGTAGAAGTTCTTGTCTTCAGCCGAGAGGAAAGCAGCCTTGACCCGATCGGGGATAGCCTGGATCGGCAGGAAAAGACGCCGCTCACGGGCATATTCAGCCATCAATGCGCCGTTGCCGGCATGCACACGCGTAGCGACTGGTGGCTCGTAGGAATTCAGGACTTCGTAATTTGGCAGATCTCTTGAGACGCCGGCGAGATAGATCCCCGCGACGGCCGCGACGCCCAGAAACGCTACGCACGCGAGTCCAAAGAAATACCCAATGAGTCTGATCATATCGAAGCTACCGTTCGGCTAAAAATTCGGTGCCGCAACACCATCGCACGAATAACCCGGTTTTGCATGGCAAGTGTCCCGGCGCAAGCCGGCGAGACCGCTGTGTCCGAGTCACGTCGTTTTCCATAGCGACTAATGGGGGGAATGTGAGCAAAATAGGGCCCTTGTCCCCCGGGATAAAATGCGGGCTTATTCAGTGGACATTTGTGGCGCGTCTGTTGCAGACACGCCACCTTCAGATGACTAACCGCCATTCGAGAAGGCGCGAGCCTTGTGACGCTCGATCGATTCAACAAGCAGGCTGCTCACTTTGTTGCGCCACGCCTCGTCAAGAAGAAGCTTCTCGTCTTCCGGATTGGACAGGAATCCGAGTTCGAGCAAGACCGATGGGATGTCCGGCGCGCGAAGAACTTGAAAGCCGGCATACCGGTGAGCGTTATTGATCAAGCCGATCTGGCCCTCGAACGAATCGATCACGTTTTCTGCCAAGGTGACGGAGAAAGCCTGGGTTTCCCTTCGCGTCAGGTCGAGCAGGATGTCGGCGACCTCGGGAGGCTCATCTTTCAGACTGATGCCCGCAAGCTCATCGGACAGGTTCTCGCGCACCGCGAGCTTCTCCGCCATGCGATCGGACGCCCTGTCTGAAAGCGTATAGACGGTTGCACCGCGGATATCCCTTTGGCTCAGGGTGTCGGCATGCAGGGAAATGAACAGATCAGCCTTTGCCTGCCGGGCGAGCGTGACCCGCTCCGACAAGGTCAGGAACCTGTCATCCTCACGGGTGAGGAAAACACTGATGCCAGGCTTCTCCTTCAATCGCTCGGCGACCGACCTGGCAAATCTCAGCGTGATATCTTTCTCGGCTACCTTCGTTTCCGTGCCAGTCGCACCGGCGTCGATCCCGCCATGACCCGGATCGATGGCCACCACAAAGACACCGTCGTCCTGCGATATTGCACGTTGCTCCGCCGGCTGGGCTTCCCAGCTTTGCTGGCGCACCAGGCTTTCGAAAGTCTCCGCTGTCGTCATCTCCGCATCAAGGACCAGCCTGAAGGCACCGTTGTCAGCCTCCTGCACCTCCGCCAGAGTTAGCCGCACCGGCCGCTTTGCCGTCAGCACGATACGGGCGCTGCTTTCGTCCATGGTGCCGTAGCGGATATCAGTGAACAAGCCGCGAGCGGAGAGATCTTCTTTCGGGAACCCGAATGCCGTGGCGGGAAGGTCTACAATTACGCGTTCCGGAGACGCGACATAATGGACGGAGAAGTCCGGCTTCTCGTCGAAATCGACAACGATGCGGGTGCGCGCCTCGTCGCCCGCAATCCGAGCGTCAAAGGCAAGCAGCGGCCTCGGGTCCGTCGGCGCCGCCACCGCCAGGTCGAGCGGAGCGACCGCCAGTGCGACACCTGTGACCACTCCTGCGAGTCGCCACAGCCGCGTCGCCCCGCGCCTACCTTTTGAAACACCCGTCATTCCAAGTTGCTCCGCCTGTACATCTCGCAATGTTTGCGACTCCGCCTCCGCTTCGAGCGTCGACGCTTACGAATCAAGCACTTCCACTAGCGTCTTAATTCTATCCACAATATGGCGTGACGGGCTTTTCCCTTGCTATTATGTCGCGGAAACCATACAAGGCAGCTGAGGATAAAGGTGTTGACGGGATAGTCTTCCGACAGGCCGGCCAGCAAAGGATCTGGCGCCGATACCGGAATTTCATCCGCCGTCTTCACGCCTTTGTTCGAATACCAATCACTTCCGGCGTTTGCCGGGCACATACCGGGTGGCGCGCCACCCATGCTCGCAGAGAGCACCTCCACCGGGCCTTGAGCCTAATACATCGTTGTTCTCGTTTGGACGTTCATGTCGCGGCAAGTGTCACAGAATCTGGATACGCTGAAGGAGCTAAGCGCTCCGTCAGTCGTCCGGTCGTCGCCGCCATATCGTTCGGAGGGAGCCCTTTTTTCCGGCGCATCCACAATTTTGCATGAAAGGCCTGTCCCTGCGGCAGGCCTTTTTGCACCTGCTCAGCTGCGCCGAGGAGCTAAATCTTTATGGCAGACAAAATGCTCATCGACGCGTCTCACGAAGAGGAGACGCGGGTAGTCGTCGTTCGCGGCAGTCGCATCGAAGAATTTGATTTTGAGTCCCAGCACAAGAAACAGATACGCGGCAACATCTACCTGGCAAAGGTGACGCGGGTCGAACCCTCGCTTCAGGCGGCTTTCGTCGACTACGGCGGAAACAGGCACGGCTTCCTGGCTTTCGCTGAAATCCACCCCGATTACTATCAGATCCCGCTCGCGGACCGGCAGGCCCTGATGCAGGCCGAAGCTGAGGAACAGAGAAAGATCGCCGAAGATGAATCGGCCGATCCCGTCGTCGACCAAGCCACCGCCGAGCAGCCTCCCACTGAAGAGCCGGCAACGGCTGAGGTTCCGTCGGAGGCGGGTGCCGAAGCAGCCGAGGTCAGCCCAGGCGAAGAGGCCGCGGCGGCGGAAAAGCCAAAGGCGAAGCCGCGCCGCAGCCGCTCGCGCAAGAAGGTGACCGAAACCGAAGCAAGCGAGGCGGCGACGGAACCATCGGAAATCAGCGACGACGAGAGTAACCCTGGCGAAATGGCGGCCATGGTCGAAACCGATTCAGTCTCCGAGGATGTCCGCAACCGTCGTCACAACGATGACGATGACGACGACGGGGAGAAGGAAGAGATCGAATCCGTTGGCGCTGAAGACGCCATGGAAGAGGTTCCGGAGCGCGTTGTCCGGAAGCCGCGCAAGCAGTACCGCATCCAGGAAGTGATCAAGCGCCGACAGATCCTGCTGGTCCAGGTTGCCAAGGAAGAGCGCGGCAACAAGGGTGCAGCTCTGACCACCTACCTTTCGCTGGCAGGTCGTTATTCGGTTCTGATGCCGAATACGGCGCGCGGCGGCGGCATCTCCCGCAAGATCACCCAACCGGCCGACCGCAAGCGCCTGAAGGAGATCGCACGTGAGCTGGACGTGCCGCAGGGCATGGGCGTCATCCTGCGAACCGCGGGCGCCAACCGCACCCGCGTCGAGATCAAGCGCGATTTCGAATACCTGATGCGGCTCTGGGAAAACGTGCGGACGCTGACACTTGCCTCCACCGCCCCCTGCCTCGTCTACGAGGAAGGTTCGCTGATCAAGCGCTCGATCCGTGACCTCTACAACAAGGATATCTCGGAAATCATCGTTTCCGGCGAGGAAGGCTATCGCGAAGCCAAAAGCTTCATGAAGATGCTCATGCCGAGCCACGCCAAGGTGGTACAGCCCTACCGCGATATTCACCCAATCTTCGCGCGCTCCGGCATCGAAGCACAACTCGACCGTATGCTGCAGCCGCAGGTAACACTTAAGTCAGGGGGCTACCTCATCATCAACCAGACGGAAGCTCTGGTGGCGATCGATGTAAACTCCGGCCGCTCGACCCGTGAGCACTCGATCGAGGACACCGCCCTCCAGACCAATCTGGAAGCGGCGGAGGAAGTGGCTCGCCAGCTCCGCCTCCGGGATTTGGCGGGACTGATCGTCATCGACTTCATCGACATGGAAGAAAAGCGCAACAACCGCGCTGTCGAGAAGAAGCTTAAGGACTGCCTGAAGAACGACCGTGCCCGTATCCAGGTGGGACGCATTTCACATTTCGGCCTGCTGGAAATGTCGCGGCAGCGGATTCGTGCCTCAGTCCTGGAGTCGACGACCCAGATCTGCACCCATTGCGGCGGTACAGGTCATGTCCGCTCGCAGTCATCGGTTGCGCTGCATGTTCTGCGCGGTGTCGAAGAACATCTGCTAAAGAACACCACGCACGACATCACCGTGCGGACGACACCGGAAATCGCGCTCTACCTTCTCAACCAGAAGCGCAACAGCGTGGTCGATTACGAGAGGCGCTTCGGCGTATCGATCTTCATCGAGTCCGACGCCAGCATCGGCGCGAGCCATTTCGCGATCGACCGAGGCGAGCCTGTAGAAAATCCGGTTCGAATCGAGACCCTGATGCCGTTCGCTGCGCTTCCCGTTGAAGACGATGAGGACGATAATGTCGTCATCGAGGACGACGAAGAAATCGAAGAACTGGCAGATGTGAAGCCCGCCGCGTCTCCTGCCGCCGCGGAAGAAGGTGAGCAGAACGGCCGCAAGCGCAAACGTCGCCGCCGTCGCCGCAACCGAAACGGCGACCGTGCTGAGGGTGCGAGCGCCGAAGGGACTTCGGGTCACGACGATTCGATCGGCGACGATTCCGAGGACGACGAAGGCGACGACGAGAACGAGGCGCTTGGAGCTTCCGATGTTGGGGACGACAACGATGAGGGCGGTCGCCGCAAACGCCGTCGCCGTGGCAAGCGCGGCGGGCGTCGCAACCGTCAGGAAGACGAGGCACAGGCGGCTTCTTCCGATGCTGATGCGGCCTCCGCATCCACGGGCGATCAGGACGAGGCAGCAGAAGGTGAAGCGAACCTAGCTCAAGCCGAAGGGGCAGCGGCCCCTCCATCGCCGGAGCCGGAAGCTGAGGCGCCTGTTGCCGCCAAGCCGCGCCGGACACGCCGCAAGGCAGCTGCCGCACCTGTCGAAGAAGTCGCGGTCGAAACGGCGGATCTCGCGCAAGCCACCGAAACGGCGCCCGATGCAGCCGAGGCGGTCATTGCACCTCAGGTCGATGCCGCTCTTGGAGAAGATGCATCCGGGAAGGAAGACGCGGATGCAGATCTTGAGCCGGAGGCAAAGCCTTCTCGCGCCAATCGTGGCTCCAATATCGGCTCAACGGATCCGGTCGTGAAGAGTTCGGAACGGTCGACCTCGGAGGAAGACACAGGAAAGCCGAAGAAGGCCGGCTGGTGGCAGCGTCGCGGCTTTTTCTGAAAGATCGGCAACAGCATGACTGGAAAGGCCGCGGATCCGCGGCCTTTTCAATTTGAGGCGACAGCAGCTTCGCGCTCAGCGAGGAAGGTATCGCGCTCCGTCCGCCGCATTTGCAGTTCCCATACATTGACGACCGGCTTAGGTTCGCCGCAAACCGTAGCTACTCGGACGGCTTCGCCGCCTGCACACAATAAGGATCATCTATGCCTGCCCGTTTGAAAACCCTTGCTCTTGGGACCCTGCTGATCTCGGCAGCATGGCTCACCCCCGCAATTGCTCTGGACGAGCAGCAGAAAAAGGAGATGGGCGAGTTCATTCGCGAATATCTCATCGACAACCCGGAAATCATGCTGGAAGTACAGTCTGCACTAGAGGCAAAACAGCAGGCGCAGCGGTTGGAGATGGCCGAGCAGGCCGTTGCCGCCAACCACGATGCCATTTTCGCTTCTGACGCCGATGTCGTGCTAGGAAATCCGGACGGTGACGTTACGGTGGTCGAATTTTTCGACTACAATTGCGGCTACTGCAAGAACGCACTGAATGATATGGAGAGCATCCTTCAGGCGGACCCGAACGTGCGTTTCGTGCTCAAGGAATTTCCCATCCTCGGCCCGGATTCTCTTGCGGCACATCGCGTGGCAAATGCGGTGCGCCTGCTTGCCCCGGAGAAATACGGAGAATTCCACCGTACCCTGCTCAGCGCAACGGGCCTGGCGACTGAAGCCAGCGCCATGGACGTGGCTACTTCACTGGGGCTCAAGGAAGCTGCCGTCCGCAAATCTATGGACGAAAATCCCAACGACAGCATCGTGCGCGAAGCCTACAGGCTCGCCACCAGCCTCGGCGTAACCGGAACGCCGACGTATATCGTTGGCGACGAGGCACTGTTCGGCGCCGTCGGCAAGGATGCCATCGAAGAGAAGGTAGCGAATGTGCGCGCCTGCGGAAAGAGCAACTGCTAGAACGGCCCCCACCCCGTTCTGGCGGGTCAGGAAAGCCCGGTGTTTCAATGGCCGGGGGCTTTTCCTTGCCATTGCGGCGGTCTATAGGTTGCCCCTGACTTTTGAAGGAACATTGTGGACACGATGAGCAAGACGGTCTTCGTCCTGAACGGCCCCAACCTCAACATGCTCGGGAAGCGCGAGCCGGGCATCTATGGCGGCAAGACGCTGAAAGACATCGAGAACGACTGCGTGGCCATGGGCCGTGACCTCGGTTTGACCTTAGACTTCCGCCAAAGCAACCACGAAGGCGTTCTGGTGGATTGGCTCCACGAAGCAGGTGAAAACGCCGTGGGCGTTGCCATGAATGCTGGCGCCTATACCCACACGTCTCTCGCGCTTCATGATGCAATTCGTGCGATCTCAATCCCGGTCATCGAAGTTCATATCTCCAACGTTCACGCACGTGAGGCCTTCCGCCATCACTCGATGATCGCGCCGGCGTGCAAGGGAGTCATTTGCGGCTTCGGCCCGACGAGCTACGTTCTCGCGCTGCACGCCTTGAAAAGCATCACTGACTGACAAGATAAACAGAACAATAGGGTTTGCCATGTCTGACAATAAGAACGGTATCGACAAGGGGTTGATCCGCGACCTCGCGAACATCCTCAACGACACCGACCTCACCGAGATCGAGGTGGAGCAGGACGACCTGCGCATACGCGTCTCGCGCGCCGCAACACACTACGTGCAGGCGCCTGTGGCCGCAGCACCGGCTGCTCCTGCTGTTGCGGCGGCACCCGCGCCCGTTGCAGCCGCTCCTGCTGCACGCGACAACAGCAATGCCGTCCCGGCTCCAATGGTGGGCACCGTATATCTTTCACCCGCTCCCGGAGCCCGTGCTTTCGTCGAGGTCGGTGCCATGGTGAAGGAAGGCCAGACCCTTCTCATCATCGAGGCGATGAAGACCATGAACCAGATCCCGGCTCCAAAGTCGGGCAAAGTGACGGAGATCGTGGTCACCGACGGCCAACCCGTCGAATACGGCGAGCCGCTCGTCGTCATCGAATAGGACGCGCCATGATTTCCAAGATCCTCATAGCGAACCGTGGCGAAATCGCGCTTCGCGTCCTGCGCGCCTGCAAAGAGCTCGGCATCGCTACCGTGGCGGTCCATTCCACCGCCGATGCCGACGCGATGCATGTGCGACTGGCAGACGAAAGCGTCTGCATCGGCCCTCCGCCATCGCGCGACAGCTATCTCAACATTCACCAAATCGTTGCTGCCTGCGAAATTACCGGCGCCGACGCCGTCCATCCGGGTTACGGCTTCTTGTCGGAGAACGCTAAGTTTGCCGACATCCTGGAAGCTCACGGCATTACCTTCATCGGGCCCACCGCCGAACATATCCGCATGATGGGCGACAAAATCACGGCAAAGAAGACGGCCGTCGACCTTGGAATCCCTGTCGTTCCCGGCTCGGAAGGCGAAGTGAAGCCGGAGAATGCGCTCGCGATCGCACGCGAAATCGGCTTCCCCGTGCTGATCAAAGCCACCGCCGGCGGTGGTGGTCGCGGGATGAAGGTCGCCAAGACCGAAGCCGAACTTGACGAGGCCGTCTCTACCGCTCGTTCAGAAGCTCTCGCCGCATTCGGCAACGATGCCGTCTACATGGAGAAATACCTCGGCAAGCCGCGCCACATCGAGATTCAGGTGGTTGGCGACGGGGAAGGCAATGCGATCCATCTCGGCGAGCGCGACTGCTCGCTCCAGCGCCGCCACCAGAAGGTGTGGGAGGAGGCGAACTCCCCTGCCCTGAATGTCGAACAGCGCATGAAGATCGGCCAAATCTGCGCCGACGCCATGAAGAAGATGAAGTACCGCGGTGCGGGAACGATCGAGTTCCTCTACGAAAACGGCGAGTTCTACTTCATCGAGATGAACACTCGCCTGCAGGTGGAGCACCCGATCACGGAGGCCATCACCGGTATCGACCTCGTGCACGAGCAGATCCGCGTGGCCTCGGGTGCGGGATTGTCCGTGTCGCAGGAGGAGATCGTTTTTTCGGGCCATGCCATCGAATGCCGCATCAATGCCGAAGATCCACGGACATTCGTCCCATCCCCCGGCAAAATCACGCACTTTCACGCCCCAGGCGGCCTCGGCGTCCGCGTCGATTCCGGCGTCTACGCCGGCTACAAAATCCCGCCTTACTACGACAGTCTTATCGGCAAGCTGATCGTCCACGGCAGGACTCGGATCGAGTGCATGATGCGTCTGCGACGGGTTCTCGACGAATTCGTCGTTGATGGCGTGAAGACGACGCTTCCCCTCTTCCAGGATCTGGTGTCCAATCAGGACATCGCCAATGGCGACTATGATATCCACTGGCTGGAAAACTATCTGGCGGGGGAAAAGCACTAACGGGGAACTGATGATCGGGCGCCGCGGCAGGTACTATCCAACCATCACGCCGGATATTCTGCTGCGCGCCTATTCCATAGGCCTGTTTCCCATGGCCGAATCTGCCGACGACCCAGAAATCTTCTGGGTCGAGCCAGAGGTCCGAGGTATCCTGCCTTTGGATCAGTTACACATTTCCAAAAGCTTGGCGAAGGCCATGCGCAGAGACCCGTTCTCGATCCGGGTAAACACCTCCTTCGACCACGTGATCGACCTCTGCGCCGAGGCCGCCGACGATCGGCCCAACACCTGGATTAACACCACCATCCGCCTGCTATATTCCGAGCTCCATCGCATGGGGCATGCCCATAGCGTGGAAGCCTGGGAGGGCGAGGAACTGGTGGGAGGGCTATACGGTGTCACGCTCGGCTCGGCCTTTTTCGGCGAGAGTATGTTCTCCCGAAGAACCAACGCGTCGAAAATTTGCCTTGTGCATCTTGTGGAGCGACTGAGAGAAAAGCGCTTCACCCTCCTCGATACACAGTTTACCACCGAACATCTGAAGACGTTCGGTGCAATCGATGTGCCTAAGGAGGACTACCTGGAGATGCTGAAGGAAGCCGTCGCTTCACCGCACCTCCCCTTCTAGTCAATTGGTGGCCGCGTCGGGCGCAGGAACATCGGACTGCTGTTTGCAGCCCGTCAGCCAGACGTCATAGATGGCATGCTCGACCGCATTCAAGCCGGGGCTATCAGCGAACATCCAGCCGGTGAAGATCCGGCGGATCTTGCGGTCGAGCGTGATCTCGTCGACCTCCACGAATCCATCGACTCGCTGCGCTTCCGTCTCGTCCCGGGAGTAGCAGACCTTTGGCGTGACCTGCAGCGCGCCGTATTGGACCGTTTCGTCGATATAAACGTCGAACGTGGTGATGCGGCCGGTGATCTTGTCGATCCCCGCGAAGACAGCAACCGGGTTGGAAATGCGAGCAGCCGAAACGACCGTCGCAGACAGCATTGAAACCGAAATGATCGAAAAGCCGAACGCCAGCGTGCGGGCAAGTGTCCTCATCAACGATCCCCTTCTGCTCCGGCCGAGTCTCCGGATGCGCCCTGACGTGTTCCTCGCCTAAAGGCGGAATGTGGCCAAAACAGGCGCGCGTTAGGAGCCTGGCGTCCAGGCGTCATAGTCGCCCGTCACGCGCGGGCGTTCACCCGCGCCTGCGAGAGATCCTTTGGGACGATAGGCGCCGGGAGTTCCGGTCAGGTTCGGCTTGTGCGGCTTTTCCCACTCCCGCGGCACGTAGTGGTCCTGGGATGGCGCAATATTTGTCCGGTGGTGCATCCAGCCGTGCCAGCCTGGCGAAATTGCCGAGGCTTCAGCTTCGCCGTTGAAGATGACCCAGCGACGGGGAACACCAAAGGAGGTCTTCGGCCCCTCGTAGTAGACGTTGCCCATCTCGTCCTCTCCGACCTTCTTGCCGAAGCGCCAGGTGTAGAAGCGGGTGCCAATGGTCTGGCCGTTCCACCATGTGAATATCTGAAGCAGGAGATTTTTCATGTTCTTCGTCAGCTCTGGCAAATGCTGCAGGCAGCTCGGGTGACTGTTTGAGGGGTTATGCAATCTGGCGATCATGATGTCCAGCATTTCCGGACCACCACAGGGCTCATTTCAGCTTCAGCTTGAAGCCGACATGGCTCTTGGCAAAGCCCAGGCGCTCGTAGAACCGATGAGCATCAATGCGGGACGCATTGGAGGTCAACTGGACAAAGCGGCATCCCCGCAGCCGCGCCTCCCGCACAGCGTGACCGACCATGGTGGCACCGATCCCCTGCCCTCGAACATCCTGACGCGTTTGGACGGCCTCGAGCGTCATGTTCAGCCCACCGCGTCCGGTCAGCGTGCGGTTGAAGACGATTTGGAACGTGCCGACCACCTCACCGCCAAGCTCGGCTACGAGCAGTTGTTCCCTTTCGGAGGCCTCAATCTCTTGAAACGCGCGAAGGTAGTCGCCGAAGACTTCCACTTCCGTGGTGTCGCCATGCCCACCGACAGCATCCTCAGCGAAGATTGCGATGAGAGAGGGAAGATCCTTCTCGCAGGCGCGGCGTATCACAATCTCTGGCTGCACTCTTTCCTCCGAAGCCGAATCCGTTGATGCTGCAGACAGCATTCCTTCTAAGGATTTTCACGGATGACACAACGAACAGCCCACTGGATCCTCTGCTGCCTCCTGATGTGGG
>DASYHX010000331.1:0-4492 GCA_035998065.1 Pseudorhizobium sp. | reverse complement strand
GCTCTATCGCTCTCTCCAATGTTAATCGAGACTCGGCTTCGTCTGTGTCGCCGTAGAATTCGCTCATGCCCATGCAGCCGAGGCCCTGGACGCCGATCATGGGGCCATTCTGGCCGAGCTGGACCTGAGAGAGGAGTGTCTCTTCGCTTGTCATGTCGGGTCTCCACATTTTGACAAGCACCGTCTATAAGTGTGGAGTGCACTCCAGGGTCAAGCGTTCATGATGCTCATTTCGGAATTTGCGAAAGCCACGGGTCTCCCGGTCGACACGATCCGGTTCTATATAGCCAAGGGCCTTCTGAGACCTGAGCGGAGCCTCAAGGGCGGCTCGAACCGGTACCAACTGTTCAATCCTGAGGACGTGACCGCCGCTCGCATGATCCGGCTCCAGCAGACGCTCGGTTATACGCTGGGAGAAATCCTTGCTCTCAACGAAAAGTATCGAGCAGGCGAGCACTCCCCGGAACGGACCATTGAGGTTTTGGAACTGCAGATAGAACGACTTCAGCATCGCAAAGACGCGCTGGAAGCGGCCCTGAGTTTTCTGCGCGGGAAGGTTGCCTGGATAAAGTCCGGAAAGCCGGACCCGGCGCCGCGTCTAGACGACTATCAGTGCTGAACAGACCTCCGGCTAACCGAAGTCGGCGACCATATCGACGGTGGCTCCGAGCATGGCACGTTCTTTCTCGGTCAGCGATCGGAGTCCGCCCGCGTTCTGGCTAGGCGATGCCGTGCCGGCTTCTGGCCTAAGCCGGAACCACGGGTGAATATCGCATCGATCTGAGGCGCGTTTCGTGAAAACATTCGCCAAAGGAGCACCGCCAAAGCGAACATCACACTCCAGGCGATCACCACATCGGACAGGAAATGGGCTCCGAACACCACTCGGTTGAGTGAGAAGGCCAACGCGACAGTGCCGACCGCCCCGAGATAGAGTTTCCAGTATCTGGGATTGATGAACACAACGAGTGTGAGCAGCGCGAAGGCGCTCGCCGCCTCTCCCGAGATAAAGGAACAATGCCTGACGCAGTGATCGGTGAGCTCCCATGGAGGCGTAAAGAGTGCCTTACCACCAAACTCTTCGAGTGCTTTTGGACGCGCTCTCCCAACCGACATCTTGATCAGGTGAACGCTCAACCCCGGACCTACTGCAAAGAAAGTGAGAAAAAACAATAATTTGTGCGGCGCAGCTCTATACTTCAGCTGCCTAAGGAACGGATTTGCAATCAACAGAGCCGTCGCGCTACCGATCAAGATCCAGGGGAGAAACCTGTTGAAGTCGCGAACTCCAATAAGGAATTCGTTGGTGAATACGAAGCCAGCGGCAGGCTCCCAGAAGACGCGACTGACCATGAGGTCAAGTTCTGGAACCGCCGCAAAAATCATGGAAGCGAAGCCCAAAAGTATAAGCGCCCACGAAAGCAAATTGCGAGTATGATCATCTGCGGTTTGTGAAATTGCATTTTGAAAGTGATTTAGGTGAGTTAGGTTCATCGGTGGCCCCTCGATTGAGGGCCACGTTCTCTCGTCCGATTGTCAAGATTTGACAGAGGACCGGAGAAGAGCATGTTAAAAATCAGTGAGTTTGACTATGATTTCATCTCTCGTACTGGTGGTCGAGGACGACGAAGAAATAGCGGCCCTCTTGGAAAAATATCTTGCAAGAGCTGGCTACAGGACGACCAAAGCATCAACAGGCCTTACGGCTCTCACCCATGTACTGCGATTGCAGCCGGACCTGATATTGCTCGATATCGGCCTCCCCGATATTGACGGCTTCGACCTTCTGACGAAGGTTCGGGGAAATTCCACCGTGCCAGTGATATTTCTGTCCGCGATGGATGACAGCACAGACAAGTTGCTCGGCTTGAAGCTCGGCGCGGATGACTACGTCACGAAACCGTTCAACCCACAGGAGGTCGTGGCGCGTGTGGGGGCCGTACTCAAGCGAACAAAAGGTATCGCCGGTAGTGAGGTTATCCGGCACGACGCGATCGAGGTTCAACTGGATTCGCACGTGGCGATTGCATCAACCGAGAAAGGTCGGCTTGAACTGCCGCTGACGGCAACAGAATTTCGCCTTTTGGTCTGCCTGATAAGGTCTCCCTTCAAGACGTTTGAAAGAACCTCTCTATTGGACGCGTGTTTGCCCGAAAGCGACGCTCTCGATCGCACCATTGACACGCATATCGCCAATCTGAGGCGGAAGCTCTCGGATGCTGGCCAGGACGGGTACATCACGACAGTGCGCGGTATCGGGTATCGTTTCGCGAGGTCGACAGGTGTCTAGACCAGCTCTCTCGACCATGACCGCCGCATTGGCGTCTGTCATTCAACTTGTGACGATAGCGGTACTTTACGTCGCAGTTGATTGGTATATCGACCACGCTGAAGTAACTGCCGTAGAAAAGCTACCTCAAGATGCAAGAGCGGCTTTGGTGAGCCTGAATCGTGGCGAGATCCCCGATTCAAACGCCCTCGCGGCACTCGCGCCCCTTTACCCTCAGTTAGAGGAGGCAACAGAAGCATCGCCCGTTCAAGGTGTGTTGGGTTTCGGTTTCGCACTGATCGTTCTCACAAGCATCATCGGGGTCGTCTTGGCATACAGGATCGTGGCGCCGCTGACCCGGTTGACTGCGGCCGCGGAAAAGATTCGACAAGGCGATTTTCAAGTCACTGTCGAACCCGGCGCAACCAAAGAGGTTGAAACTCTGGCCATAACGATCAATAGCATGGCCAGCGACCTGCTCGCGTTAGAAACGCGTTTGAAATTCAACACGCGAGCAGTCGCTCATGAATTGCGCACACCGCTTACCGTATTGCAGGGCAATCTGCAGGGCATGACAGACGGTGTGATTTCCGCCAGTGAGGAACACTTGCGCGCCCTGCTGGTGCAAACACAGGGTATGTCGCGTCTCGTAGACCAGCTGAACACACTATCATTGGCAGGCACCACCAACTTTGTCACAGCAACCACAACAACCGACTTGGCCTTGCATGTTTCTGAAACGGTGACCTTGTTCCAGACCTCCGCAGGCGGCGCCGTCACGGTCCGAACCTACCTTCAACCTGCACCGGCGAAGATCGATCCGGACCGTTTCCGCCAGGCTCTTCTCGCTCTGCTCGAAAACGCGCGTAAATACGCCGGTGATGGCGGGCCAATCGATGTTCATACCGGTTTGGATGAAGCCGAGCGCTCCTTCATTTCGGTTCGCGACAAAGGGCCAGGACTACCGGACTATGTCCAGCACTCCTCCTTCGATATGTTCTGGAGAAGCGAGAGGCTTAACGGCCGCGGTTCAAGCGGATCCGGGCTTGGTCTTACAGTCGTCAAGGCCATTGCAGAAGGGCACAACGCGCGGCTCGAAGTAGGAAACAACGCTGACGGAGGCGCTTACGCGACCATCACGTTCTAGATCCGGGAGAAAACGGCCTTTCCACAAAGCCGGGGGTTCCTGGCAACATGCCCCCGTCGGCAAGCCTCTGGACGCTGGCCGATGGCGGGTCCGAGGTTGTGGGCGGAGGTCGTAGCCGGCGTCGCGGCTCAACGACGCGGCCGTAGACTGCTCCGCAGCGTCGAAAGCCAACCATCGTTCACGTCTATGACGGACCGCCTACGCGCTCTTCCCAGCAATGCTCGTTGCCGCTAACATCAGGCACTGAGCAATCAGGCTTTGCCTTCGAGAGGCGTGAATGGAGCGAACATGAAGAAATATTTGGTCTCCTTCGTTGCCGCTGTGCTTTCGTTGGCCTACTCGAACGCTGCATCAGCTCAAGACAGCGACCAGTGCTTCAAGATTGCCGCGATCCTCTGCGGCGATGAAGGACTGACACCGTGCATGAGCAAGCCGAACATGATGAGCCAATTACCGCCGAAATGCGTCGGCGACATTCAGCCGATGCTCGAGATGGGGCGTAAAGGCCAGGCAGAGCAGAATGCCCGCAACACGACCCAGAACGACACCATGACAGGCATGTCCTATGGCGGCGTGCTCAGGTCGGGCCCTGGAATGGAGTACAGACGCGTTGCCAGTCTTCGCGAAGGAGACCAGATCGAGATTCTCGAGGACACAGGCGTCTGGTTCAATGACTACAAGTGGTATGTTGTCGCGACTCCCCGTGGCACAGGCTATCACTGGGGCGGCATCTTCTGTGTCGACCGGGCCACCAAGATCAACGGCATCTTTGAAAAGTGCTGAACTCCTAAGACGGTACCGCCGGTCGCAAACGCCTTTGCGACCAGCGGCTGTCACGTTTCTCCTCGTAGCGACGATGCCTCCAACGGAAGTACGCCGAGAATTCCGTCATGGTAAGGCGCTACTTCAAAGGGTAGAACAGGAGGCCGCCTCAAGGCTTAGATCGGATAGTGGATGTGTCCGTCCTGCACCGTAAGCCAGCGCAACTCGGTGAACTCTGCGATCCCTGCCTTTCCACCGAAGCGCCCATAGCCGGAGTCCTTCACCCCGCCGAACGGCATCTGTGCCTCATCGTG
>DASYHX010000327.1:0-6171 GCA_035998065.1 Pseudorhizobium sp. | reverse complement strand
GTGCTGCTGGCCCATCCGGAGGAACACCTGCGCTCCGTGATGCGTGAGATTCCGGAAGACGACGAGATCCACCAGATCGAGGCTGATACTTATGTGGGGCCGAAGAGCCTGCAGGCGGCGCTGACCGGCATCGGCGCGGCGATGGCGGCCGTCGACGATGTCTTCACGGGCCAAGCCGACAATGTCTTCGTTGCCGCACGGCCGCCGGGTCACCATGCCGAGAAGACGAAGGCGATGGGCTTCTGCCTCTTCAACAACGCCGCGATCGCCGCACGTCACGCGCAGAAGACATACGGCGTTGAGCGCGTGGCGATCGTCGATTGGGACGTGCATCATGGCAACGGGACGCAGGACATCTTCTGGGACGACCCGTCCGTTCTCTTCTGCTCGACGCACCAGATGCCGCTCTACCCGTGGACCGGCGCACGCGACGAGACGGGTACGAAGAACAATATCGTCAATGCACCGCTGGAGGCGAATTCCGCCAGCGAGCATTTCCGTGACGCCTTCAAGACGCGCGTGCTGCCGGCGCTGGAGGATTTTCGGCCGGACTTCCTGATCATCTCTGCCGGTTTCGACGCCCATCACCGCGATCCGCTGGCGCAGATCAACCTCGTCGGCGACGATTTCGACTGGGCAACCGGCCGTCTGATGGAGGTCGCGGGCAAGTATTCCGGCAACAGGCTTATCAGCCTCCTGGAGGGCGGATATGATCTGGAGGGGCTCGCCGAATCGGCGGGGTTGCATATTTGCAGACTGATGAAGGGCTGAAGATGACCGAGAGCGGCGAAACCATTGATGTCAGCGGCTACACCTTCGAAAAGGCCGTGGCGGAGCTGGAAAGCATTGTCGCTCGCCTGGAGCGCGGCGACGTGGCGCTCGACGAGTCCATCGCGATCTACGAGCGCGGCGAAGCGCTGAAGAAGCATTGCGAGAAGCTGCTGACGGCTGCTGAGAACCGCATCGAGAAGATCCGCCTCGATCGCTCGGGACGACCACAGGGCGTCGAGCCGCTTGACAACGGATAGGCTGGAGCAGGCCATCCGCGACATCAACTTAGATATGCCGGCTTCCCGACCACAAACCGATTGACGGCGCCGGGCCGTCTCCCCATGATAGCGCCATTGAACAATGGTTTTGGGAGGAAAAATCGTGAAATCAATCAACCTCATGCTGGCAGCGACGCTGGCGGTTTCGGCGACCTTTGCCGCAACCGGCGCGAAGGCGCAGGAGTTCATCAACGTGCTGACGGGCGGCACGTCCGGTGTCTATTATCCGCTCGGCGTCGCGCTGTCGGAGATCTACGGCGAAAAGATCGAAGGCGCCCGCACGCAGGTGCAGGCTACCAAGGCCTCCGTGGAGAACCTGAACCTTCTTCAGGCTGGTCGCGGCGAGATCGGATTCTCGCTTGGCGACTCCGTACAGATGGCATGGGAAGGAAACACAGAAGCAGGTTTTCCGGGCAAGCTGGACAAACTGCGCGGGATCGCCGGCATCTACCCTAACTACATCCAGATCGTGGCAAGCCAGGATTCAGGCATCAAGTCGCTGGCGGACCTGAAAGGCAAGAGCCTGTCGGTCGGCGCTCCCAAATCGGGAACCGAACTCAACGCCCGCGCGATCTTCGAAGCCGCCGGGATGTCTTACGAAGACCTCGGCAAGACGGAGTACCTCCCGTTTGCTGAATCCGTAGAACTGATGAAAAATCGGCAGTTGGACGCAACGCTCCAATCAGCCGGGCTTGGTGTCGCCTCCATCCGCGACCTGGCGACCTCGCTTCCCATCAACGTCGTTGCCGTTCCGGCCGCGGACGTGGAGAAGATCGGCTCGCCCTATATTCCGGTGACGATCCCGGCGGGCACCTATGATGGCCAGTCGGAAGATGTCCCGACAGCCGCGGTCGGGAACTTCCTCATCACGCACGAGGGCGTCTCGGAAGAAACGGCTTACCAGATGACGAAGCTCCTCTTTGAAAACCTTGACCGCTTGGCTGCATCGCATGCCGCGGCGAAGGCGATCGACCCGAAGAAGGCGCTTGATGGCATGCCCGTTCCGCTGCATCCGGGTGCAGAGCGCTACTACAAGGAAGCTGGCCTAATGCAGTAAGCGCGCCTCGCGCTCATCTCCCCGCGGCCGCGAACGTTGCCGCGGGGACTTGTTTTTGTGGTTACGGTTTCGAGGGACGGATGACCGATCTTGCAGCAGTGGAAAGCAAGCCAGCGCCGCATTCGGCGGAAGAGGCTATCGAGGGGTTGCCGGCCGGTTTCGGCGACGGCCTCAGCGGGAAGATCGCCTTCTGGATTGCCTTCAGCTTTTCGCTATTTCAGCTATGGACCGCCGCCTACGGTACGCTGCCGAGCCAGGTCGTCCGGGCAATGCACGTCGGCTTCCTCCTGCTCCTCGGCTTCGCCCTGTTCGCCAACCTTGTCGCCAAGACCACAGCCGGCAAAATCTGGTTCTGGTCGCTTGGTGTGATCGGCTTGCTCACCGGCGTCTACAACTGGATCTTCTATAACGACCTCATCCTGCGCAGCGGCTTCCATACGCCTCTCGACCTGACGGTCGCGACGGTGATGATCGTGCTCGTGTTCGAAGGCGCACGGCGCCTGATGGGCCTGCCGCTGACGATCATTGCTGCCATCTTCCTCGCCTACTGCTTCTTCGGCCAGTATTTTCCGCCGCCCTTCATCCATCGCGGCTACGATTTCGAGCTGATCATAGAGCATTTCGGCTTCGGCACCGAAGGCATCTACGGCACGCCGATCTATGTCTCCGCGGCTTACATCTTCATCTTCGTGGTCTTCGCCGCCTTCCTTGAGCGGGCCGGGATGCTGGCGCTGTTCAACGACTTTGCACTCGGGCTCGTCGGCGGGTGGCGTGGCGGCCCTGCACAAGTCTGCGTCATGTCGTCGGCGCTGATGGGCACCATCTCAGGGTCAGGCGTCGCCAATGTCGTCGCCAGTGGGCAGTTCACGATCCCGCTGATGAAACGGTTCGGCTTCCGATCGGCGTTTGCCGGCGGCGTGGAGGCGACCTCCTCCATGGGCGGGCAGATCATGCCCCCGGTGATGGGCGCTGTCGCGTTCATCATGGCCGAAACACTGAACCTTCCGTACGCGGAGATCGTCAAGGCGGCGCTCATCCCGGCCATCCTGTATTTCGGCGTCTGCTTCTGGACGGTATACCTGGAAGCCGGCAAGGCGGGCTTGCGGGGCATGAACAAGGCGGAACTGCCCAACCCCTGGCTTGCGGTGAAACAGCATTGGCCGCTCGTTCTCCCGCTCGCGGTCCTCGTCTACCTGCTGTTTGCCGGTTATACGCCGATTTTCGCGGGCACGATGGGGCTGGCGCTCGTGGTGGTGCTGATCCTCGGCATGCCGCTGGCGGCCTCCATCGGCCCCTTTGTATTCAGGCTGGTGTTCTGGCTAGCGGTGGGACTTGCTGCCGCATCCTTCCTCGAGTTTGGCGTCAACTTCCTGGTGCTGGTCATCCTGGCGCTGATGGCGGCCTGCCTCTTCGTCAATGGCGGCCGGGAAACCCTCGGAATCTGTCGTGATGCTCTGGCCGAAGGCGCCAAGAACGCGCTGCCCGTCGGCATTGCCTGTGCCATCGTCGGCATCGTCATCGGAACGTTGACCCTGACCGGCATCGCGTCGACCTTTATCGGCTTCATCATCCGGGTGGGCGAGGACAGCCTGTTCCTTTCGCTCATCCTGACGATGATCACCTGCCTCATCCTCGGCATGGGCATTCCGACGATCCCCAATTACATTATCACGTCCTCGCTTGCTGGCCCTGCCCTGCTGGAGCTTGGCGTGCCGCTCCTCGTCAGCCACATGTTCGTCTTCTATTTCGGCATCATGGCGGACCTTACGCCGCCAGTCGCGCTGGCCTGCTTTGCAGCAGCACCAATGGCGAAGACGTCCGGCCTGAAGATATCCCTTCAGGCGACGAAACTGGCGGTCGCAGGCTTCATCGTGCCCTTCATGGCGGTTTACACCCCGGCCCTGATGCTGCAAGACGCGGGTCCCATCGCCGCCGCTTACGGTTACCCGGTGGAGGTCGCGTATGTCGTCACAAAGGCGTGCTTCGGCATCGCCCTCGGCGGCGCGGCCGTGGTTGGTTTCCTGTTTGCGCGGCTGGCACTTTGGGAACGGGTGCTGGCGTTTGCTGCGGGCGCCTGCACCATCATCGCCCTTCCGCTGACGGACGAGATCGGCTGGGCTCTCGGCATCATCTTTGTCGCACAGCACTGGTTCCGGTCGCGCCGCAGAAGTCAGATTCCTGCGACCACGTCATGAGCCTCTGCATCCTCGCCGGCGGCAAGATGATGACGCTTGCCGCCTCGGTCTTCACCCTCTCCTGGACCCATTCGGTACAGAAGACGGAGTGGCGCGAGGCGTGGGCGGTAACACCTGCCGGACTGCAACTCACCGAAGCCGCGGTGAAAGGTTCGGGCGCGGGCATGGAGCCGGGTGAGGATGCGGTGCTGAAGGCCGGCTGGTGGGTCTGGGCCCCAACCCTGCCCCCGCAGCCTAGCATTCGCCTTGCAGCCTCGGGCCTGACTCCGAGCGCCTGGCGCCTTTGCCACTCCGGCGGCTGCCTCGACCTCGGGGTGGAGGCCGGCGATGCTGCGGTTCTCAGCCGCTGTCAAAGTCCCTGATGAAACGCACTGTTACCACTCCGGCGGCTTGGCGGGTTTCGCAACGAGGGCTACCTTCGGGGAAAACAGGAGAGCGCAATGTCCTTCTTCCCCGGTACAGACCCTGATCCCGGCGACAGTTTCGCCTGCGATGCGATCGAAAACCTCATCATTCCGCGCTCAAGCGACATTGGCGGCTTCTCCGTGCGCCGGGCGCTCCCATCACGGCAGCGGCGACTGGTCGGGCCCTTCATCTTCTTTGACCGGATGGGACCAGCGCTCCTGCGCGCGGACCAGGCACTGGACGTCAAGCCCCATCCGCATATTGGCCTTTCGACCGTGACCTATCTGTTCGACGGTAAGATCAAGCATCGCGACAGCTTGGGAACCGAACTTGTGATCAAACCCGGTGACGTCAACCTGATGACGGCCGGCCGCGGCATCGTCCATTCTGAGCGGACGCCGGAAAATCTGCGCGGCCATCCTCATTCGGTTTCCGGGCTGCAAACCTGGCTGGCGCTGCCAGACGATCGTGAGGAGATCGATCCGGTTTTCTCTCATACCGGTGCAGCCTCCATGCCGCTCATCCAGGACGGCGGGGCAAGCGGGCGTGTCGTGATCGGAGCATTCGCCGGAGAGACTTCTCCCGTCCCGAGCTTCACCGATACACTTTACGTTGATCTGCGCCTGGAGCCGGGTAAATCCTTCCCCTTTCCGGCAGATCACGAGGAGCGGGCGCTCTATATTCTCTCCGGGGAACTGGAGATTGCGGGGGATCGCTTTGCAGCGGACCAATTGCTGGTTTTCCGCCCGGGTGACGAGATAACCTTGTACGCCGGATCCCAAGGCTGTCATGTCATGCTCGTGGGTGGCGCCGCCCTCAACTCAAGACGCTACATTTGGTGGAATTTCGTTTCTTCCTCAAAGGGGCGGATCGACCAGGCGAAGGAGGAATGGCGCACCGGCCGCTTCGACATCGTGCCGGGGGATGAAGAGGAGTTTGTGCCTTTGCCCCAGACATGAAATCCGGTATGGCACTCACTTGAAAAAGCCCTTTTCCTCCTCATGTTGAAGGGATATCCGCTTCCGAAAGAGCAGAGAAGGCCAGACTTCGTGACATCTCTCCCCCAGACGCCGCTGCTCGACACGGTCAAGTTTCCTGCAGACCTCAGGATGATCCAGGACCGGGATCTGCCGCGGCTTGCGCGCGAGGTTCGCGACGAGATGATCGATGCCGTGTCGAAGACAGGCGGACATCTTGGCGCGGGCCTTGGGGTAGTCGAACTGACGATTGCAATCCACAAGGTCTTCAATACGCCAGACGACCGGCTGATCTTCGACGTCGGGCACCAGTGCTATCCGCACAAGATCCTGACCGGGCGGCGGGATCGTATCCGCACGTTGCGTCAGGAGAACGGGATCTCCGGTTTCACCAGACGCGCCGAAAGCGAATACGACCCCTTTGGCGCCGCACATTCCTCAACCTCGATCTCCGCCGGACTGGGCATGGCCGTGGCCTCCTGTCTGTC
>DASYHX010000323.1:0-7963 GCA_035998065.1 Pseudorhizobium sp. | reverse complement strand
GCAGCGAGGTGGCCAAGCAGAAGCCGGTGACGACATCGGTAGACACGCGGTCGAACCGGCGCGTGAGGAGCGAATAGCCGGACCAGGTGAACGCGCAGAGGAAGGCTGCGCCATATCCGAGCGCGTATCGGTCGTCGAAGGCGACGCCGTGTCTCGAGATGATTGCGACCGTTCCGGCCAAACCCGCCAATGCGCCCGCCACATGGTACCAGCGCAGCCGCTCGCCCGGCAGAAGCGCGGAGCCCACAACGATGAACAGAGGCCACAGGTAGGCGATCAGCCCTGCCTCCACGGCCGGCGCATTGCGCAACGCCGTGAAGTAGAGGAAGTGGTAGCCGAAGAGACCAAAGACGCCGGTGAGCCACACCTTGGCTGGCTGCCTGAGCAAAGACATCCGCTCCGGCCGGGCTGTGAGAAGGACGATGCCAGGTAGGCTGCCGATGGCGAAGGTGATGGCCGAAAGCTGGAAGGGCGGCATGTTTCCCGAAGCTGCAGTCATCAGCGCCAGCAACGACCACATGAGGATGGCAGTAAAGCCGATCAGCGTACCGCGTACCTTGCTCACCTTGCCCCCAGTGGCTCGTTTCCCCGTCAGCCGCCGTACTTGGCCGCCTTGACATACACGTCCCCCATCCGCGTCGGGATGCGGGCGTAAACCGGAGCGTATACATTCACCGATTGAGCCTTGGCAAACCAGATCTCCATCGGCGTCTTCTTCAGATACTCGATATCGCTCCGTCCGCGGCGGAAGCCGGATTTTGGTACGTATCGGATCTCACAGACGATCGCCTCTCCCTCGAAGCCTTCTGTCGAAAAGGGCTTTGTGCCCTTGGGTGACAGGACCAGGTCCATGCGGGACTCGCCGTCATAAATCGGCAAGCGGCTGGGGCATACCTTGGCATCGCCGGGGAAGATCAGGCCACTCAAAGGGTCGAGAACCGAGCGCAGATCCGAATCCGTCACCGGCACCCAGTTATCCGGACGACGCTTGGGCTCGGGCTTCATCACCGACTGGGTGACATTGCCATTGCGGTAGGTCACGTCGTAGGTGCGGGTGCGTTTGCCCGTCTTGTAGACGAGATTGTAGCGCTCCGCCTGCAGACGATCTCCATGCTTGCGACCGCTGACACTCGTACTTGCGGATATCTTGGAAATCAGTTCCGCCAATCCCCAGGACCGGAAGCTGCCGGATATTTCGTAATCGTTACCGCCGAACTCGCTCGCAAACGAGGCCTTCGCGATCGGCAAGATGCCAAGCGAGATGTCGTATTCACTGATGTGCCGCGTCCCGGCCGTATCGGCAGGACCGGCAAGCAGAAGTAATGCAAATGCAGTTACAAGAAACGATCGGCGGCGTGCGACCATGGATGTGCCCCAATTCTCCGGCAAGACGTCATGTCCCGGTCACGAACTATATAGCGGCCACTGTGGCAACAAATAGCCAGAGTAACGCCCAGAACGTCGAATCTCGGCGCAAGGGCCATGTTTGGCTTGACGTGACGGGACACACTGACTATAGAACCGCAACTTTCCAATCAGACCAGTTGGATCGGCGCGCCGGACATTGTCCGGGAGTACCATTCGATTGCAGAAGAACAACAAAGGTGTACCCATGTCTCGTATGTGCGAACTGACCGGCAAGGGCGTTCAGACCGGCAACAACGTCAGCCACGCAAACAACAAGACGCGCCGCCGGTTCCTCCCGAACCTGTGCCACGTCACGCTGATCTCGGACGCACTCGGCCAACGTTACCGTCTGCGCGTTTCCGCTCACGCCCTGCGCTCCGTCGAACATCGCGGCGGCCTCGACGCCTTCCTTCTGAAGGCTGACGAGAAGGAACTGTCGATGCGCGCGCGTCTGCTGCGTCGCCAGATCGCCAAGAAGACGGCTGAAGCTGCGGCTGCCGCCTAAGTTTCAAGCATCTATATCCGTTCTGGGGAGGGCTTGACGGGAAACCGGCCAAGCCCTTTCTCTTGAGCTTCATCACACTCCAACTGGTGGCATCACCCAGGATAAAAAAATGCGATACCTTCGCTATACCTCCGTATACGTACTCCTAATGGCGGCCATCGTCGTCGCGTCTAACTTCTTCGTCCAGTTCCCGCTCTCCGGCACCCTCTTCGGGATCAACTTGGGCGACCTGCTGACCTGGGGTGCCTTCACCTATCCTGTCGCCTTCCTGGTGACCGACCTTACCAACCGACAGTTCGGACCTTCGATTGCCAGACGGGTCGTCTTGGCGGGTTTCGTCGTCGGCGTAGGGGTATCGTTTTGGACGGCGATGCCGCGGATTGCCGTCGCCTCGGGAACAGCGTTTCTCTTCGGCCAACTCCTCGACATTTCCGTTTTCAACCGCCTGCGCCGTCAGACCTGGTGGCACGCTCCACTTGCAGGCTCGCTGGTCGGCTCGGCCATCGATACGGCATTGTTCTTCTCGCTCGCATTCGCGCCGGCATTCTCCGTGCTCGGGCCGAACGAGCCGTTTGCCATAGAATGGGCACCGATCCTTGGCGTCCTGTCTACAGAGGCGCCGCGCTGGACCTCCTGGGCGCTTGGGGACCTAGGCGTTAAGATCCTCGTTGGCATCGTGATGCTGCTGCCCTACGGCGCGCTGATGAGCGTGCTGAAGCCTATGCCTCCGGTCACGAAGGCGGCAGGTTGACTGACGCTTCTTCCGGCTGACAAGCTACTGAGTCAGCCGGAACTCCAGCATGAGGTTGCGCTGCAGGAACGACCTGTTGTCATCGGAGACGATGATAATGTGTGTCTCGCCGTTCGGCCCTTCGATCACGTCAAGACCTTCCATGTTGTCGATCTCCGCGCCCATGCCGGCTTCAATCAGGATCTCTCCGTCCACCAGAGCGCCAGGACGGATTGTATCGCCATCGATGCGTCTGATCCGCATGCCCACACCACCGGTGAAGCTGAATCGGCGTTCCAGGAGCAGGAGGGCTCCATCAGGCAGGAAGGCGCCATCGGTGACCGCCCACGGCTCGTCTTTCGCGACCTTGAAGATCCCCTTGAGAGCACCATCCAGAACGGCGGCAAACAAATTCCCATCGCTATCAATGCTTTTCTCCGCTACCGCAACGATGCTCCCCCCAAGCGGTGTTCCCGCTGGAGAAACCGCCAGCGTTTCAATCCCACCGTTGGATCGCAGTTCCTGCCTCGGAATGACCCTGTCTACCGCCTGCGGTGACGCGTTCAAAAACCCTGGGTCGGGATAGATGGCAACTCTGTGCTGCCTTTCATAGCTGACAATCAATTGCCCTGGCCGGACCGCCAAGCCTTCGGCATCCATCTCAGCTTTTGCTGCTGGACTGCCGCTTTCGTCGAGCATCGGCACGATGGACAGATCGCTGAGTCCGGAAAGGCGCCCCTTGCTATCCCGTACGATGGCGCCCGTCATCCAGTCGCCCGTGTCGAGGACTGCAATGAATTCTCGGCCGCTTGGGCGAAAGCGGATCGCTGAGACACCACCGAGGCGGCTGTCGGACGCCGAATACTCAAGCCCTCCGAGGAACTCCAGTCGACCGAAAGAAGTGCGCGGCGATCCCGGCTCAAAGATTTCGACGAGATCCGCTTTGACCTGCACGAGGGGTGTCGATGGAGCCACCGGTAGGGCGCCGAGAATCACAAACAAGACGGACGTCACCAACAGCGGAAAGATCGTTAAACCTGACCTCAATTTTTCCGCCGCGCTTTGCCCGTCCTCTCTTCGAAAAGTGCAGCAAGCTGCTCGGTCATGGCACCCGCCAATTCATCGGCATCGACGATCGTCACTGCCTTGCGATAGTAGCGAGTGACATCATGCCCAATACCAATCGCGAGCAATTCGACCGGTGAGCGCATCTCGATCTGTTCAATTACCGCACGCAGGTGCCGCTCCAGGTAGTTTCCGGGGTTGACCGAAAGGGTTGAGTCATCGACCGGCGCGCCATCGGAGATCATCATCAGGATCCTACGCTGCTCAGGTCGGCCGATCAGCCGATTGTGCGCCCACATCAACGCCTCGCCGTCGATGTTCTCCTTAAGTAGGCCTTCCCGCATCATCAGGCCGAGATTGCGGCGCGACCGGCGCCAGGGCGCATCGGCCGACTTATAAACGATATGGCGCAGATCGTTGAGACGCCCCGGATTGGCAGGCTTCCCCCCCGCCAGCCATTGCTCGCGGCTTTGTCCGCCCTTCCAGGCCTTGGTGGTAAAGCCGAGGATCTCGACCTTGACGCCGCACCGCTCCAGTGTCCGGGCAAGGATATCCGCGCAGGTGGCGGCAACCGTGATCGGCCGGCCCCGCATGGAGCCCGAATTGTCGAGCACAAGCGACACCACTGTGTCGCGGAACTGCGTGTCCCGCTCCTTCTTGAACGAAAGTGGTTGCATCGGATCGATGATCAGTCGAACGAGCCGGGCAGGATCGAGATAGCCCTCTTCCAGGTCAAAGTCCCAGGAGCGGTTCTGCTGCGCCATCAGGCGGCGTTGCAGACGGTTGGCCAGACGTCCCACCGCGCCCTGCAGATGAGCAAGTTGCTTGTCGAGAAAGGCCCGGAGTCGGTCGAGCTCGGCTTCGTCGCAAAGGTCCTCGGCGAGCACTTCCTCGTCGAACTCCTGCGTGAAGATGTGGTAATCGACCTTGTCGTTGAAGTCGTCGAAGGGACTTTGCGGGCGGCGCGTTTCGCCGGGTGTCTCGGAATGATCCTCCGCCTCGTCCGACATCTCGTCGTCGGACATCTCGGCGCCTTCCATCTCGCCTTCGTCCAACTCGTCATCCGCGGCCTCGCTTTGTTCGGCCGGCGCGGCGTCAGAACCTGCCTCTTCTTCGACCTCTTCGTTCTCGGTCTCATTGCTGCGCGGCTGATCCTCGTCGTTGGGATTATCCATCTCCTCCGGCTCGGACTCGTCGTCGCCCAGATCTTCCGCCATCTGCATGGCAGAAAGCATGTGCCGCACGAGTTTGGCGAAGGCCTGCTGGTCCTCGATCGCGCCCTTCAGGTTGTTGAGATCCGTGCCGGCCTTCTCCTCGATGAAGGGCCGCCAAAGATCGAGGACCTTGCCTGCGCTGGAAGGCGTCTTGGTGCCGGCAAGTTTCTCGCGCACCATCATTGCCATGGCTTCCGCAAGCGGCGCATCTTCCTGCCGCTCTATGCCGGAATAGTTCGCCTTGGCGTATTTCTCCGCGTTCATGGAGTCCAGGTTTGAGGCAACCCCACTCATCCGCAATGCCCCCAGCGATTCCACGCGCGCCTGCTCGACGGCGTCGAAGACGCTACGGGCGTCCGCTCCTTGTGGCGAGAGGGTAGCGTGCACAGACGTGTCGTGGCAGGCAAGTCGCAACGCCATCGAGTCCCCAAGCCCACGGGTTACTGCGATCTCGTGAGCCGTCGGACGTTTGGAGATTTCCGGCAGGCGAACACGATCGCCGGAAAGACCGGGGCGGTCGTTGCTGAAACTGACTTCGATCTCGTTCTCGCCCGCAATCGAGCGCACGCAGCCCGTAATCGCCTGCCGCAACGGCTCCGTATCAACAGGGCCGCCAGCCTTGCCCTTCAAATTGTCTCCACGTCCTGCCATCCGCTTTGCTGCCTCAGGCTCCGAGTACGATATTGGCCGCGCTCTCCTTCAGCTCGACACCAAATGCCCGCTGGTACTGTTCGGCCACCAGCGTACGCTCCAGTTCGTCGCACTTGTTGAGGAAGGTGATCCGGAAGGCAAAGGCGACATCGCCGAAGATCTCCGCATTTTCAGCCCAGGTGATGACCGTACGCGGGCTCATAACCGTCGAAAGGTCGCCGTTCATGAAGGCGGAGCGGGTCAAGTCAGCGACCCGCACCATCTTGGAAACCGTCTCGCGGCCCTCGGCCGTCTTGCCGAAGCTCTTCACCTTGGCTGCGACGATGTCGACTTCCTTATCGTGCGCCAAGTAGTTGAGCGTCGTCACAATCGACCAACGGTCCATCTGCGCCTGGTTGATCTGCTGGGTCCCATGATAGAGGCCGGTCGTATCGCCAAGGCCCACGGTGTTGGCCGTTGCGAAGATGCGGAAGGCGGGATGGGGGCGGATAACCCTGCTTTGATCGAGAAGCGTCAAGCGACCGGAGGCTTCTAGCACACGCTGAATGACAAACATAACGTCCGGTCGACCAGCATCATATTCGTCGAACACAAGCGCGACATTATGCTGATACGCCCACGGCAGGATGCCATCCTTGAATTCGGTAACCTGCTTACCGTCCTTCAGCACTATGGCGTCCTTGCCGACGAGATCGATACGGCTGACATGGCTGTCGAGGTTGATGCGCACGCACGGCCAGTTAAGGCGCGCCGCAACCTGCTCGATATGGGTGGACTTGCCGGTGCCGTGATAGCCGGAGACCATGACACGGCGGTTATGGGCAAAGCCCGCCAGGATGGCGAGCGTCGTGTCGCGGTCGAAAAGATAGTCTGGGTCGAGGTCCGGGACGTAAGGATCGCCCTTGCTATAGGCTGGGACCTGAATATCGGTGTCGATGCCGAACACGTCCCGAACGGAAACCGTGGTGTCGGGAAGATTGGTAATATCAAGATCGATCTTGCTCATTATCTCTCCAAGGCACGAGCCACCGCCCGGCCGTCAGTCCTCTGCCAGTTGCAGTACGGCTTAGCAGAAACCCGCTTGCTTCAACAACTGGTATGCTTGGATCACCGCGCGAAAACGTTCTTCGGAGCCGCGGTCGCCGCCATTGGCATCGGGGTGATGCTTCTTCACCAATTCCTTGTACCTGCTCTTGATCTCGGTCGCGTTCGCATTCGCGGCAAGACCCATGGTGTCGAACGCCTTGGCTTCCAGCGTCTTGAGCTTGCGCGCCTGCGGCTGCATGTGAGGTCCCGCCCCGCGTCCTTCGGCGACGAAGCCGAACGGATCCTTGATCCTGTGACTGGAGGCGGCCGATCCCGACCGCAGCGTCGAGTGCAAGGGCGCGTGTTTCGCCGACTTGTTGACACCGACCGTCCAGGTCGGGCGATGGCCGGTGATGGCTTCCTTCTGGTAACGGGCAATTTCCGTGTCGGAGAGACCGGAGAAGTAGTTGTAGCCCTTGTTGTACTCTTTGACGTGCTCGAAGCAGAACAGGAAGAACTGCCCCTCAGCGTTGCGCCCCACCGGCGCGCGGTGCACGCCCGGACGGTCGCACCCGTCCCACTGGCAGGTGGGGGCTTCAGCCACCGTCTCCTGCTGAGCTTTCCGGCGCGTCCGTATCCGGTCGAAATATTTGGAATCCAATTTCATTTGACCTCATTATGGGGTGCCGGAGGGGGGCGAACAAGAATTGACAAACCCCTTTCTTGCTGGTTTCTGGGATGCCCTCCGACGTTTTTTTCATAGGCCGATCATGTCCGTCAGATCCCGCATCGAAACGCTGCTGCAGAATGGTCTAGCCCCTGAGCGGCTGGAGGTGGTCGATGAAAGCCATCACCATGCCGGCCACCAGCCCAGCTTCGACGGAACTGGCGAAACCCACATGCGGGTCCGTATCGTGGCGAAAAAATTCGAGGGACTGAGCCGGCTCGAGCGACACAGAACGGTCAATGACCTGCTGAAGCCGGAACTCGATGCCGGATTGCACGCCCTCGCCGTCGAAGCCGCGGCCCCCGGCGAGCCGACGCGATGGTAAGCATTATTCTGCGGGAAGGTTGACCGAGTCGGCCGGGCGGATACGCAGCCGCGTGATGCGGTTCTTTTCCCGTTTCATCACGATGAAGCGTTTGCCGTAGAAGGTGAAGGCCTGCCGCTCCTGCGGGATGAGCTTTGATTCGTGAATGACGAGACCGGCGATGGTGGTCGCCTCCTCGTCTGGGAGGTCCCAGTCGAGGGCGCGATTGAGGTCGCGGATCGGCACCGAGCCGTCGACGATGATCGATCCGTCCGCTTCCTGACGCACACCCTGGATTTCAAGATCGTGCTCGTCGGCAATGTCCCCGACGATC
>DASYHX010000312.1:0-6493 GCA_035998065.1 Pseudorhizobium sp. | reverse complement strand
GGACGGCGATTCCGTAACGCTGATCAAGGATCTCAAGGTCAAGGGCGCCGGGCAGACGCTGAAGCAGGGAACGGTCATCCGCTCGATCCGCCTGACCGACAATCCCGACGAGATCGACTGCCGTCACGACGCCATCAAGGGTTTGGTGCTACGGACGGAGTTCGTCCGCAAACGCTGACCGGCAGGCTCGGATGGCTAAGCGACGACTTCCGCCTGTGGTCGCGCTTCCTTCACTTGGGGCAGGTCGCGGCATTCTGCGGAGACTTGAAGCGCGCGAACTGGGCGATCGCGAGAACGGCAGAATCCTGCTCTAGCGTTTCCTGCCGTACAAAATAGTCCAGAAGATCCTGGTACTCGCTCCGGCAACTGTATTCCGGGAGAAAGTTAGCCCCCACTCGGATTGACCCGAAAGGTTTCCTCGAATCGATGAGGGCCTCGTTCCCATCTGGTTCGGCGATGATTAGCCGCTGCCCGTCAATCGATTTCAGACAATTGCCCTCTTCGAAGATCTGCTCCTGTTTGACCTCAACCACCTTTTCGCCGCGAGCATAGCGTTTCACCGTGAACTTGATACCTCTAGGTAACGTAGTGGTTTGACGGTAAGAGCCGGAAATTCCTAGCTTTGCTTTGATGGGCGAAAAAAGGACATCCGTGTCGAACGAGACACCCGCCTGCACCTCCGGAGACATGGTGATCTCTTCACTGCATTCCTTCCGGCTGACCAGCCGCCCGCTCTGAAGGACGCGGATGAATTCTCTCCGCTTAGCCTCGTCTAGATCCGCAACGGCTGCATCCTTGAGAAGGTCGACCAATTCCTCGACGGGGTCATATTCCTGAAAAGGGTCTGCGATCTGTTTCTCCTCCAGTTGGTCGGCGTCGATAATCGCGACCGCGTCTGAATCGATCTTCGTGTATTCGTCTCCTTTGTAGCGCTCGGCTCCGATCTTGTCTTTGCCAACAAGAATTTCAATCTGCCCGTCCTCAGTATAGCGGAACGCGTAGATCTCCGATGGAGTGACGTAGACATCTCCATAGGTTGCGGTGGTGACCACTGTATCCTTCTGCGCCACGGCGATTGACTTTTTCTCCTCAACGAGGCGGGCTATTCCATCCGCCGAAAAATAATGTGTTCCATCGGCGCGCGCGTAAACCGGAAGCCCGGTTGCAGTGATTGCAAGAGTCAGTTTTCGCCGCTTACTGTCTCGCGCCTCGTGCTTCAGCAATAGCAAGGGTGTTCCGGCGGGGACGTAGATAGCCTGTTGCGTCGGCGCGAGCCGAGCGTCACCAAGCTCTGCAAGTTGCATGCTCCCGCTTTTGGCAATCGTTACGCCTGCGATCTCGACGGAGCTACCGTTGATGACCCGTTCCTGCGCGGCGGCAAAACATGACCACAAGGCAGTGGACATGTACAGGAAACATCTGGCGTAAAAGCTTCTCATGTCAGACGCCTTCTTTAAGCCAAATACAACTTTGCTCCAGCTTCTAACGGATTTCAAGTGGGTTGTCCGAAGCTATAGTCGCAACCGTCACCTTTTCAGGCTGCCCAGGATCCCGCGTACGATGGCCCGGCCGAGAGAGTTGGCCATCGAGCGAGCGGCGCTTTTCATCGCCGCCTCGACCACGGTCTCCCGCTGGTAGCCGGAGCGTCCGGAGCCGCGTCGTGGCACAGGCTTCTCCTCCGGCTCGTCGCCGAAGCCCGGCAGCGTCCATCGGCCGGCGGCGCGGTTGTCGTCCTCGCTCTCGTGCTTTGCGGCATCCGCCTTCTTGGCCCGTGCCATCAGAATCTCGTAAGCCGATTCTCGATCGACATCCCGGTCATACTGGCCGGCAATCGGGCTTCGGTTGATGACGTCCTGCCGCTCCGCGTCGCTGAGTGGCCCGATCCGAGATGAGGGCGGCCGGATCAACGTTCGCTCGACCATGGAGGGCGCACCCTTGCCCTCAAGTGTTGAAACCAACGCTTCCCCGGTTCCGAGCGCCGTGATGGCTTCCTCGGTGTCGAATGCGGGATTGGTGCAGAAGGTCTCTGCAGCCGTCTTCACCGCTTCCTGCTCGCGCGGCGTATAAGCCCGCAGCGCATGCTGCACGCGGTTGCCAAGTTGGGCCAGCACGCTTTCCGGCACGTCGAGCGGGTTCTGCGTGACGAAATAGACGCCCACACCTTTCGAGCGGATCAGCCGAACCACCTGTTCCACCCGTTCCAGCAGGACCTTCGGCGCCTCGTCGAACAGGAGATGCGCCTCGTCGAAGAAGAACACCAGCCGCGGCTTTTCCGGATCGCCGACCTCCGGCAGTTCCTCGAAGAGCTCGGACAGCAGCCAGAGCAGGAAGGTTGCGTACAGACGAGGATTGTTCATCAGTTTTTCTGCGGCAAGCACCGTAATCATGCCGCGCCCGTCCTGGGTCGTGCGCATCAGATCGCGGATGTCGAGCGCGGGTTCGCCGAAAAAATGCTCGGCCCCCTGCTGTTCCAGCACCAGCAGGCTGCGCTGCAGAGAACCCACTGATGCCTTGGACACGAAGCCGTAGCGGCTGGATATGTCGCTTGCGTGTTCTCCTACGTAGGTCAACAGCGCCTGCAGATCCTTCAGATCGAGCAGCGCCATGCCTCCCTCATCGGCGATCTTGAAGGCGATGTTGAGAACCCCTTCCTGCGCCTCGGTCGCATCCATCAGGCGGGCGAGAAGCAGCGGGCCCATCTCGGCGATGGTCGTGCGGACACGATGACCCTTCTCGCCGTAAAGGTCGAGGAAGATTGTCGGAGATGCCGCGAAGTCGTATTTGGAGAACCGGATCTGCTCGGCCCTGTTCAGCAGGAAATCCTTCTCCTCCCCCGGCGCGGCGATGCCCGAAAGATCTCCCTTGATGTCCGAGCAGAAGACCGGCACTCCGGCGCTGGAGAAACTCTCGGCCAGGATCTGCAGCGTCACCGTCTTGCCGGTGCCGGTCGCACCGGTGATCAACCCGTGCCGGTTACCGAACTTAAGCTCCAGATATTCGGCCTTGTTGAAGGATTCGTCGGCATTTCGGCTGCCGCCGAGAAACAGTTTTCCGTCGTCCGTCATGCAACCCGCTCTCCCTCGGAACGTTAGGCTGCAAGGGTTATAGATGGCGCTGCAGGGACCGGCAACGGTCGCGCCTGTGGCTCTTTAAGGGTAAGGGAGCAGAGACGTGCAGGACGATGCAGTCAAAGCGGAAAACCGCGAACCGGGGAGGGGGCGGGAGGCCAAGACACCGCACCAGATCCCGACCAAGGGTCTGAAGGACGTCTTCTGGCGCCTTTACGCTGCAATCAACGAAGACCGCGTGATGCTGGTCGCCGCCGGCGTGACCTACTATCTCCTGCTGGCGCTGTTTCCTGCTATCTCGGCACTGGTGTCTCTCTATGGCTTTTTTGCCAATCCCAGCCAGATCGCCGAGCGCATCCAGTTCCTGCGGACGGTCATGCCCGGCGATGCTCTCGACATCTTCGTTGGCCAGTTGCGTTCGCTTGCCAGTCAGGACAGTTCAACCTTGAGTATTGGCCTGATCGCCGGTCTCGGCATCGCCCTTTGGAGTTCCAACAACGGCATCAAGGCGCTCTTCCAGGCCATGAACGTGGCCTATGAGGAGGAGGAGAAGCGCAGCTTCCTCAAACTCACCGGTGTCTCCCTGCTGTTCACGCTCGGAACGCTGCTTCTGGTCATCGTGTTGACGGTGGCTGTGGGCGTCGTGCCGGCGGTTCTATCCTTCCTGTCGATCGGCGGCTGGGCGGAAACGGCCATCAGCCTGCTGCGTTGGCCCTTGATGCTGCTCTTCGTTTTGGGCGGCATCGCCCTTCTTTATCGGTATGGGCCCAGTCGAGAGCCGGCCCGCGCGCGCTGGCTTACCTGGGGTACCGGATTCGCAACGATATTCTGGCTGATCGCTTCGCTCGCTGTGTCCTACTACCTTTCCAATTTTGCCGACTACAACGCCACCTACGGCGCGCTGGGCGCACTGATCGGCTTCATGTTCTGGATGTGGGTGTCGGTCATCATCGTTATTGTCGGGGCCGAACTCAACGCTGAACTCGAGCATCAGACGGCGCAGGACACGACCACGGGCGCGGAGCAGCCGATGGGCGAGCGCGGTGCCTATATGGCTGACCACATCGGCAAGGCATCCTCTTGATCGGACCAGGTCAATCTGCGCATTTGCCTCTGGACGATGCGAGCGCTTCTGTATTACCTTGACGTCAACGTCAAAACATCGAGGAGAGACACACCCATGAACGAACTCGTGACACGCGTCGCCGACAAGGTTGGCATGGCCCCTGACACTGCGGAAAAGGCTGTTGGCATGATGCTGGGCTTCCTGCAGCGCGAAGCCGACGACGCGGCCGTCGCCCGGATGATCGAATCCATTCCTGGCGCGCCGGAACTGGTGGCAAAGTACAACGGCGAAGGCCAGGGCGGCGGTGGCCTGCTTGGCGGTCTGATGGCAAGCTTCGGCGGAGGCGTCATGGCGCTTGGCCAGCAGTTGATGAGCCTTGGGCTGGGCATGGGCGAAATCACCTCGCTCGCCAAGGAAACCATCAAGGTCGCGCGCGAACATGCCGGGGACGAGACCGTCGACACGGTCGTCGCTTCAGTGCCTGGCCTCAGCCAGTTCGTCTGATCATTCCCTCGTGGTTTGAAAGCCGCCGGTGTCACCGGCGGCTTTTCTCGTTGTGGCTTAAACCGCGCGCTCCTAGTCCCACTCCGGCGCCAGGTGCCCTGGAGTGACGATCCGGCCGTCGGGTCGGGCCAGCTTGTGGATCTCGGCCATTTCGCCGTCGCCGAGCGCAAAGTCGAAGATGTCATAGTTCTCTGCGAGCCGGCTTTCGGTTGCGGTCTTGGAAAGGGCGATGACGTCCTTCTGCTGCACCGCCCAGCGCAGCACCACCTGCGCCGCCGTCTTGCCGTGGCGGGCACCGATTTCCTTTAACACCGGATCCTGCGGCACCTTGCCGTCCGCCATCAGGTAGTAGGCGGTAATCGACATGTCGGTCTTGCGCGCTTCTTCGATCACCTTTGTCTGGTCGAGATAGGGATGGTATTCGATCTGATTGGTGACGACCGGCGCATCCGAAAGCCGAACCGCTTCTGCCATCAATGCAGTGGAGAAATTCGAGACGCCGATGTTCTTCACCTTGCCCGCCTTCCGCAACTCGTTGAGCGCACCCATGCGGTCGGCAAGCGGCATCTCGCTCTGCGGCCAGTGGAGGAGCAGAAGGTCGACATAGTCCGTCTTCAGCTTTGTCAGGCTCTCGTCCACCGAGGCGATGAAAGCTTTTTGGCCAACGCGGTCGACCCAGACTTTGGTCGTCAGGAAGATGTCGGCACGCGGAACGCCGGACTTCTGGATGACGTCTCCGACGGAGGCCTCGTTCTTGTAGACCTGCGCGGTGTCGACATGGCGAAAGCCGAGCTTCAGGGCCTCGGGCAGGATACGGTAGACGTCCTCGTCGGGCATGCGAAAGGTGCCGAAGCCGAGAGCCGGAATGTTGTCGCCGTTGGCGCTGACTGAATGCATGGAAAGCTCCTTTGGGATCAAAGCGGCATGGTGCCGAGAAAAGCGATACGCGCTAGATGGATCCGCACGCAGATCGGTCAACCAGCTTCATGCCATCGCTGCCTGCGGGCTCCCGATTAGAGCCGGTAGGCCCCCCCTCACGAGAGCAGCGTCCTGTAGAGCAAGTAGTCCGTTCCTGCGGCAAGCCCGCCGGCAGCCATCTGCGCTCGCTCGGATCTGCTCAAACGACCGCCTTGTGGCGGAACCGGTTGCGCAGGAAGCGGGAAGGCCGGTAGCGCACGCCGGAGGGTCGCTCCGGATCCGTCAGGTCCGATTCTGCCACCATCTTCTCGTCTGCCGTCAATTCGCGCATGGGAATGGGACGGAGGCCGCGTCCTTCCGTCCTGTTCAGGCGGTCGATCAAGGCGATCATCGATCCATCTACGGCGGCCAATGCCTCCTCGATCTCCTCCGGTGAGCGGGAAAGATGCTCCGCAAGCAGCCCGCTGCGCTCCTGCAGAATACTGCGGCGCAGCTCCGGCTCGTCCTCCTTTGCCTCAAGGATGACGTCGCACTCGGTATCGTATCCCATCGAGCGGTTGTTGAGGTTAGCCGATCCGATCTTCAGGATGCGATCGTCCGCGATCATCAGCTTTGCGTGGACATAGATGGACGTGCCCGCCGCGTTGACGGGATAATAGATCCGGAACCGGTCGCGATGGTCGGCATCCTTGACCAGCTTCATCAGCCGGATCCGGGCCGCATCCATGGTCTTGGATTCCAGCCACCCGTATGTCTTTTCGGGATTGATCAGGACAATTTCCGGCGGGTCCGGCTCCTTCAGCCGCTTGGCGATCGCTTCGGCGATGTGGCGTGAAGCAAAATACTGGCTCTCGATGTAGAGCGACCGGCGGGCCGCCGCAATGATCGCGAGCGTCGCCGTCTCGATCTCCACCACCTGCTTCCGGTCGCCGTACTG
>DASYHX010000059.1:0-3755 GCA_035998065.1 Pseudorhizobium sp. | reverse complement strand
AGGCGGACCTGTTCGCCACATTCCGGTTCTTCTCTCGGAGGTGCTTGCGGCGCTTGATCCGCAGCCTGGACAGGTGATCCTCGACGGTACGTTTGGTGCCGGCGGTTATACATCCGCTATCCTTCAAAGTGACGCGTCGGTGATTGCGCTCGACCGAGACCCGAGCGCGATCGTTGCCGGGCAGGGCCTGGTTGCGTCGAGCGGCGGGCGTCTGACGCTCATTCAGTCGCGGTTCTCCGATCTGGGCGCTCATGCCCCCGACCAAGGGCTAGATGCCGTTGTGCTCGATATCGGCGTCTCTTCCATGCAGATCGACGAGGCGGAGCGTGGCTTCTCCTTCCAGAGAAACGGGCCGCTTGACATGCGCATGTCGTCCGCCGGTGTGTCCGCCGCCGATGTCGTCAATCGAGCGAAGGTCGGTGACCTGACCCGCATTTTTGGATTCCTGGGGGAAGAGAAGCATGCCGGCCGTATCGCTAGGGCGATCGAGAAACGCCGTGCTGCCGAACCCTTTGCTACGACCCGAGATCTCGCCAATCTCATCGAGAGCGTCAATCCTCGCAAGGCCAAGGACAAGATTCATCCAGCAACGCGGGTGTTTCAGGCGCTGCGGATATTCGTGAACGATGAACTGGGCGAACTTGCGCAGGCACTCTTTGCAGCTGAACGGGCCCTGAAGCCGGGCGGACGCCTCGTCGTCGTCACCTTCCACTCGCTTGAAGACCGGATCGTCAAGAAGTTCTTCTCCGATCGCTCCGGCAAGGCGTCCGGCTCGCGCCACATGCCGCTGGTCGCGGAAAGAGCTGCAACCTTCGAGCCTATCGGCAAGGGAATGGTTGCGGCGAGCGAAGAAGAGGCTGAGGTCAATGCGCGGGCACGGTCGGCTAAGCTTCGTGCAGGGTTACGAACCGAGGCGCAGGCAGGTCCTGCAGATATGGCCATCTTCGATCTGCCGAGCCTCACCGCCCTCAGCAACCTAGGAGCCTGATCATGCTTAGGAGCCTCGATCTCGTGCTCATCGGCGTCATGACGGCTGCTGCCGTCGTGACCTACACAATCAAGCATCGCGCCGACGACACCTTGCAGGAGGTTCGGCGGCTTGAATCCGAGATCCGTCTGGAGAAGGACACGATCGATTTGCTGAAAGCGGACTGGGCGCTTCTCACTCAGCCCATCCGCCTGGAGCGATTGATCGCGGCGTACCAGTCGGAGTTGCAACTGGTGCCGACGGCGCCTACCCAGCTCGCCATGCCTGTCGAACTCCCAATGCCGCGCTCGCAACTGCCGATGCCGGAGACAACCATCGAGGAACTGATTGCCAGCGTAGGCGGCGACGTTGCGGCAGCGATCAAGGGTGTCGAGGAGGCGCGCAAGGCTGCACCGGCCTCCGGCATCCCTCTGCCCATCCCCCGGGGCGGTTATCCTGTCGATATCATTTCAACCGGATCGGTGAACCGCTGATGTCCTTCCTTGCTCGCATCATGGTGTTGAAAAGCCGGGCGCATGTTTCCGCCCAAACACGAAGCGGCCGCGGATCTGGGGGCAGTTCGTTCGAGGGCTCTGGCAAGCGTAAGGCAGCGCAAGCACGCAACCGGGTCGGACTGTTGATCGTCGGCTTCGCCGCAATTTACTGTGTTGTCGGGGGGCGGCTCGTTCAGTACGGGATGGCAGAGCCGGAGGTGACTTCCAGCATCACGCCTGCGGATCGGCTCCTCGCATCGCGCCCTGATCTGCTGGATCGTAACGGTGAGGTGCTGGCGACAGATATCCGGACCGTTTCGCTTTATGCCGAGCCACATAAGATCGTTGATGCGGATGAGGTGATCGAGAAACTGGCGACGGTCTTGCCGGATCTGGATGCCAAGAGTGTCTATGGCAAGCTCAATTCCCGCTCCCGGTTCCAATGGCTGCGCCGTCAGTTGACGCCCAAGCAGCAGAGCCAGATCCTGGCGCTCGGTATCCCAGGGATCGGCTTTCGTCCGGAGAAGCGTCGCTTCTACCCCGGCGGCGCTACCGCCGCTCACGTGGTCGGGCATGTGAATATCGATAATCGCGGCGTGGCCGGTATGGAACGCTATGTCGACGGCCAAGGTCTGGCGGACCTGGCAGCCGTGGGCATGACCTCTGACCAGCCGCTCGAACCGGTCAAGCTTTCCATAGATCTTCGGGTGCAATCGATCGTCCGCGAAGTCATCTATTCTGCGATCGACAAGTTCAAGGCGATCGGCGCGGGAGCCGTCGTTTTGAATGTTCATACGGGCGAGGTGATCGGCATGGCCTCCGCGCCCGATTACGATCCCAACAACCCTGCTGCCGGAGCCGAAGAAGGCTGGCTAAACCGGATGTCGAACGGAACGTTTGAGATGGGCTCGACCTTCAAGTCCTTCACGACCGCCATGGCGCTCGACTCCGGCAAGGTCAACATGAATGACAGCTTCGATGCACGCTATCCCATTCGCATCGGAGGATTCACCATCAAGGACTTCCACGGGAAGGGCCGCTTCCTGACTGTCCCGGAGGTGTTTCAGTATTCATCGAACATCGGTACGGCAAAGATGGCGGACGTGGTGGGTATTGAAGGGCACAAGGAGTTCCTGACAAAGCTCGGGCTGCTGTCGAAGATGCACACCGAACTTCCTGAGGTGGCGCAACCCAGCCAGCCCAAGGAGTGGAAGAAGATCAACTCCATCACGATCTCCTTCGGTCACGGTGTTGCCACTACACCTCTTCAAACGGCTGTCGCTGGCGCCGCCTTGGTCAATGGGGGGAAGCTGATCGATCCGACCTTCCTGCCGCGTACCCGGGAAGAAGCGGATCAGGTAGCCAAGCAAGTGTTGAACTCCTCCACGAGCGATGCGATGCGCTTCTTGTTCCACTGGAACGGCGTGAAGGGCTCGGGTAAGAACGCACGCGTGGAAGGCTTCAACGTGGGCGGCAAAACGGGAACGGCTGACAAGGTTGTCAATGGGCGCTACGTTCACGACAAGAACTTCAACGCCTTCCTTGCGGCTTTCCCTATCGACAATCCGCAGTATGTAGTCCTGACATTCATCGATGAACCGAAGACCGACAAGGGCAATGGCGCCGCCCTGGCGGGTACGTCAGCCGCGCCGATGGCTCATGACATCATCAGCCGATCCGCTGCCATTCTCGGTGTAAAGCCGAAATTCGGCGATGACGGGTCTGCCCTGCTGGTGTCTTATTGAACGAGAAGTAATCGGGCGGACGATTCGCGGAATCTGAGAATCCGCTCGGGAAAAGAAAGTGCCGCCGATGAAATTGCGAGAGCTTGCGGGGAAAGACTTCCCGGAGATCAACGACATCCTTGCCGGACCGACGGGTGATATAGAGATCGGTGGTCTGACATCCGATAGCCGGAAGGCAGCGCCGGGCATGCTGTTTGCCGCCATGGCCGGAAGCAAGGCAGACGGCGCGCAGTTCGTTGCTGATGCGGCCAACAACGGCGCTTTTGCTGCCGTGGCCGGTGCATCCGTCGAGGCGCAGATCCCGGTTCTCGTCGTCTCCAATCCTCGTCGCTTCCTCGCGCTTGCCGCAGCACGGTTTCATGGCGCTCAGCCGCAGACCATAGTGGCGGTCACCGGTACCGCCGGAAAGACCTCCGTCGCTTCCTTCACCCGCCAGATCTGGTCGCATGCCGGGATGGCTGCCGCGCAGATCGGCACCACCGGCGTCGTGTCCCCGACGCGCAACGAATATGGATCGCTGACGACACCGGATCCGGTGGCGCTGCATGC
>DASYHX010000262.1:0-12556 GCA_035998065.1 Pseudorhizobium sp. | reverse complement strand
GGGCGAAGACCGGCGGAACCGCCAGAGCGCCCGCAAGGGCGGTGGCCAGAATGGCTATGCCGGGACGAAGAGGGTGGGATGTGGACCGCATCCGGGCCATCAAGCCTCAAACCGTGGCGCTTTTTCGTCCAAGAGAGCATTGACCGTTGCCACTGCCGCGGCAGTCCCGTCCGGATGGTCGAAGACAGCCATTCGTAAGGCCACGAACTCAGCGCCCGTTTCCGCCACGGCCAGCACAGAGGAAACGTCGCTGCCACCCATGACGATACAGGGGATCTCCACCATGGAAGCCCACCATTCGCCAAGCCCCAGGTTCTTGGGGTGGGGCTCCGGCTTGATGTCGCCATCGAGCTTGCCAAAGAAGATATAGTCCGGCTGTGCCTCGCCGATCTCCAGCGCCCGGTGGCGATCAGGGGCCCCTCCGGCGCCCACGATCATCTTTGGCGTGTGCTTGGCCAAGGTGTCGCGCAGATCCTCGATGCCCCCTTCGAAATGAAGCCCATCGGCCTTCGCGCGCCCCGCGATCCGGCTGTCGCCGGCAATCAGCGCTGCAGCACCATTGGCCTGGACGATCGGCACGAGGCGCTCAGCCACATTCTGGAACTGCTGGTCGTCTCGATCATATTGCGGCAGGATCACGGTTGCCACGTCGCCGGCGGCGAGCGCGTCTTCGAGTTGCGTCGCCTGCTGATCGAGGTTGTCGCTCGGGGGCAGGATCAAAACGACTCTGCAACGGTCCTCGGGTTCTCTCATGGTGTTTCCTGTTCGGCATTTTTGTGAGACGAGTACCGGTCGCCCCTCCTCCGATCGATAGACCGGACCGATACTTGGATCAACTGCCCGTCATGCATCTGGATCTTGCGTTCTTCGCCGCGGCTATCCCGGCCGTGCTTCTTGTCGGATTGTCCAAGGGAGGTTTGGGAGGCGCATTTGCACTGATGGGCGTGCCGATCCTGGCGCTGGTAGTTGACCCGCTGCAGGCCGCAGCCATCTTCCTGCCGATCCTGATCATCATGGACATTGTCGCACTCTGGGCCTGGCGCAACCATAATGATCAGCGCACGCTGCTGATGATCCTACCCGGCGGCATCATCGGCATTGCGTTGGGGTGGGCAACTTCGGCCTATGTCTCGCCGAATGCCCTCAAATTCGTGATAGCCATATGTACCATCCTCTTCGCCGCCCGGTACTTCTACCAGGTTTACGGGCCTCACTCCGCGAGGGAGGACGTTCCCAAGGACCATCGACCCGTCGCGGCGACTGCCTGGGGGACGCTCGCCGGATACGCAAGTTTCGTTGCCCACGCGGGTGGGCCGCCCTTCCAGATCTACACCTTGCCGCTCAAGCTCGACCCCAAGTCCTATACCGGCGCAAGCGTTCGGTTTTTCGCGTTGGTCAATGCGATCAAGCTGATCCCCTACTTTGCGTTGGGCGCGCTGGACTTCGAAAATCTTGTCGCGTCAGCAACGCTGTTTCCCATTGCGCTCGTCGCCACCATGATGGGCGCCTGGGTCATTCATCACCTGAAAACGGAGGTCTTCTACCCGCTGACCTACGGCCTCGCGCTTGTGACAGGCTTGAAGCTCCTCTGGGACGCCGTGATCTAAGGGCGAGACTCCAGATCGATCTCCGGCTGCTCACCAAACCGACGACCACCGACGTGGCGGCCGATTTCGATATAGAACACGAGGCGGCATAATCCGTAGATCAGGGCGGTTAGGGCAAAGAGGCTGCCCGCGACGACCAGCCCCAGGCTCAACGACTGCGGCAGGTCCAGGAGATAAACAGGCAGCAAAACCGCCAGTGATGCAATGGTGAGCGAAATCCGCATGAAGACGCCCCCGATGCCGTCCCAAAGCACCCCTTCCAAACGAAGGAGTTCCCGGCGCACCACGGCTGCATCTCTTGCACCTGTGATTTCGCGGCACGCTTCTTCGAAGACCTGATGGTAGTCCCGTCCGGCAAGGCTCATCCCACTTCCTCCAACGCAAGCTTAGGACGGGCAGCATAGCGAAGCAAGAACGGCTCTCGAGCTCATGCTGCATCGCACAATCCGCTTGATGGGTTTTCACCTTTGCCTTAGCCTGAAGAAATGAGCAGCACCGACCCCTTCCATGCCATTGCCGATCCCAACAGGCGCCATTTGCTGGAGGAGCTTCGGCGCGGTCCGAAAACGGTGAACGAGTTGGCGAAGGGCCTGCCAATCAGCCGTCCCGCGGTATCACAACATCTCAAGGCTCTGCTGGATTGCAAGCTGGTCACGGTCAGCAACGCCGGAACGCGGAGGGTCTACTCCGTCAATAATCAGGGCTTTGACCGGCTCAATCTTTGGCTGGATCAGTTCTGGTCGTGACCGGAGCCACGACCAGAGAAGTTGGGATGGATCAACAAAAACCGCATTGCGCCAGGAATGGGTTACGCGCTGGCAAGCGGCCGGACGTATCCCGCGCCCTAGTGGCGCGTGGAGGCCTTCAGACGCTCCAACTCGTCCTTGAGACGGAGCTTGCGACGCTTGACTTCGGCGATCTCGCGATCGTCAGAGGAAGGAGAGGACAGGATGGTCTGCAATTCGTCCTCCAGAGCACCGTGCTTCTTTTCAAGCGATGCAATATGAGCCTGAATGGTCATGTCGGCATGTCCTCCTTAGATAACCTGCCCGGCCATCCCTATGGCCGAAGCATGGGGTTTGCAAAGGAAGTGTGACACGATCGAACTAGTTTGTCGAAGGTGGAATCATGACTTGATTGGGGCAAATTGGTGGCCCTGCATAACTTCCAGTTAATGCCGATTGATGGTAGGAGCTTGCGCACATCGGCAGCAGTCGACAGAAGGTTTGAGTGGAATGGGGACAGCGATCATGGCGGACCAGGAACAGGCGGATATTCGGCTGGCACTGGCAAGACTTCGCCAGGAGCATGAAGATTATGATGCCGCGATCAACGCGATGATCCAGGTCGGGTGCGAGGCTCTGCGCATCCAGCGAATGAAGAAGAAGAAGCTTGTGATCAAGGACAAGATCACCCAGCTCGAAGACCAAATTCTTCCCGACATCATCGCCTGAGGAGGATGCACCCATGACCTCCGACCGCCCCGCCGTCGCCATCATCATGGGAAGCCAGTCCGACTGGGACACCATGAAGAATGCCGCCGACACGCTTGACCAGCTCGACGTGGACTACGAAGCGCGAATCATCTCCGCGCATCGTACGCCGGACCGCCTCTTCGACTTCGCAAAGAGCGCACGCGACGAAGGCTTCAAGGTTATCATCGCCGGAGCGGGCGGTGCTGCCCACCTGCCGGGTATGGCGGCTTCCATGACACCCCTCCCGGTGTTTGGAGTGCCCGTGCAGTCAAGGGCGCTTTCCGGACAGGACAGCCTCCTCTCGATCGTCCAGATGCCGGCTGGTATCCCCGTCGGAACGCTTGCGATCGGTAAGGCGGGCGCAGTCAACGCGGCGCTGCTGGCCGCCGCTGTTCTGGCGCTCACCGACGACGATCTGGCCGAGCGACTCGATGAATGGCGGGCGGCTCAAAGTGCTGCCGTTGCGGAATATCCCATGGACAAGCAAGCATGAACGTCACCACCATCGGAATTATCGGCGGTGGCCAGCTTGGCCGCATGCTCGCCATGGCAGCTGCGCGCCTTAACGTCCGCGCCATCATTCTTGAGCCGCAATCGGACTGCCCCGCAGCACAGCTTGCGAGCGAACAGATCGTGGCGCCATACGATGACCCATCGGCGCTCGAAGCGCTTTCACGGGCCTGCGACGTCGTCACCTATGAGTTCGAAAACGTGCCGGTATCGGCGGCAGAACACCTGCAGGCGACCGTTCCCGTCTACCCACCGCCCAAGGCGCTTGAGGTGGCGCAGGATCGGCTGACCGAAAAGCGATTCCTCAGCGATTGCGGCATTGCCACTGCAGACTTCCGGGCGGTCGACAGCCAGCAGGACCTCGACGTCGCGCTTGCCGACTTCGGCGGACGCGGAGTGCTGAAAACCCGCAGGTTCGGCTATGACGGCAAGGGACAGCGCGTCTTCCGCTCGTCCGCCGACCTGCCAACCGGCGTCTTCCATGCCATGGGTGGCGTTCCTCTGATTCTCGAAAGCCTCGTCCCCTTCGAGCGAGAGATCTCCATTATCGCGGCGCGTGCCCGGGACGGAACTGTCCTGGCATATGATCCTGCTGAGAACGTCCACCGAAGCGGCATCCTTCACACCTCCGTGGTTCCCGCGACTGTTTCCGAATCGACGACTGCTGCGGCACAAGATGCCGCCAAGCGTCTCCTCGATGCGCTCAGCTATGTTGGCGTGATTGGCATCGAGTTCTTTGTGATGGCCGACGGCGGCCTCATCGCAAACGAGATCGCGCCACGGGTCCACAACACAGGCCATTGGACGGAAGCAGCCTGCGTGGTTTCGCAGTTCGAGCAGCACATTCGTGCTGTTACAGGCCTGCCGCTCGGTAATCCTCGCCGCCATTCCGACTGCCGGATGACCAACCTCATCGGCGACGAGATCGAGGATGTCGCGTCATGGCTGCAGCGCCCGGACGTGCTCGTCCATCTCTATGGCAAAGCCGAGGCTCGGCCGGGCCGCAAAATGGGGCATGTTACGGAGCTGACAGGACCGAAAACGCCGTCCTATGGTTGACAGGCTGTATGGCTCGGGTTATCAGCACGGCCAACATCGAGCGCGCCCTTCTCCTCGGGAAAAAGCGGCGCGCTTTTCAATGTAAGAGACAAGCGGGCCAAGTCGCTCGTAAAATTTGCGGACGAGAACAATGAAGATCAAGAATTCGCTGAAAGCTCTGAAGGCCCGTCACCGCGACAACCGCCTGGTTCGCCGTAAGGGCCGCATCTACATCATCAACAAGCAGAACCCGCGCTTTAAGGCCCGCCAGGGCTGATCGGCAGCGACTGGCGCACCCGCGCCATTCACATTGTCGAAAGTTCGGATTTTCCGGTTTGATCTTCGGCGCATGCGGATTACCTATATCCGCATGCGCCGAATTCTTTTGACCTCAGCCCTGCTCGCAGCCTTTTCCGCAGCACCTGCTGCCCTCTCGCAGGAAGGGCCTCCAGCGGCACCCGCCGCCGCACCCGCGGTCGTAGCCGACGATGCTCTCGACACTCTCTTCGATGCGCTGAAACGGGAGCGCGATCCAGGCAAGGCTCGTGGCCTTGCTCAGGAGATCATGACGGAGATCAGCGCCTCCGGCAGCGCCACCATCGATCTGCTCATGCAGTGGGCGGCCACCGCAATCGGCGAGAAGCGGAATGCCGCTGCCCTTGATTTTCTCGATCAGGTGACCTTGCTTCAGCCGGATTATGTCGAAGCTTGGAACCGTCGCGCCGGCCTGCACTATGGAATGGGCGACAAGCGCAAGTCCATGGCTGACATCAATCAGGTCCTGCAGCGGGAGCCGCGCCATTTCGGCGCCATTGCCGGCATGGCCGCGATTCTCTCCGACGCCGGCCAGGACGAACTCGCACTCAAGGCTTGGCAGCGATATCTAGAGGTCTACCCGGCCGATCGCGACGCGCAGGAAGCGGCCATCAAGCTCTCCGAAAAACTTGCAGGCAGCCGCACCTGATCATGCTGCATTTTGCCATTGCCGTATCCGTCGTCATCGCGGGCTTGATCCTCTTTGCCATGGGTTTCTCCGCCTGGAAGGCTCATGCCATCGAGGACAGATTTCCCAACCGCGGCGAGTTGATCGACATCGGCGGCTTTCAGATGAACGCGCTGCACATACCGGCTGGTCCCGACGCCGACCTGCCGCCGATCGTCTTCATACACGGCGCCGGCGGTAATTTGCGCGATCAGGAGGCGGCCTTTCGCCCTACGCTGGAGGGTCGTGCCGAGCTTCTGTTTGTCGACCGTCCGGGCCACGGCTATTCCGAACGTGGCGGCGAGGAGAATGCATGGCCAGATGGCCAAGCGGCAGCAATCGGGAGCCTGATGGAGGCCCGCGGCATCGACAAGGCAATCATCGTCGGCCACTCGTTCGGAGGTGCCGTCACGGCAAGCTTCGGCCTCTACCATCCCGACAAGACACTCGGGCTGCTTTTCCTCGCGCCGGCGAGCCACCCTTGGCAGGGCGGCGTCGACTGGTATTACGAACTTGCCGCAACGCCCTATCTTGGCTGGCTCTTCACCCGCACCTTGCTTGTGCCTGCGGGCCTTATGCGGCTCGACAAGGCGACAAAAAGCGTTTTCGATCCAAACCCGCGTCCAGACGAATACATGGAGCATGGCGCGCCGGCTCTGGCAGTTCGGCCTCGCAGTTTCCGCAACAATGCGATCGACGTCGTCAATCTGAACGACTATGTCCGCCGCGTGGCGTCGAGCTATCGTACAATCGAGGCCCCAACCGTCATCATCAGCGGTAACCGCGACGGCGTCGTGGCCGAGGAAATTCACTCGGTCGGTCTCAAGCTCGACATCGACGATGCGGAATTGGTGTGGATCGACGAATGCGGCCACAAGCCGGATTATATGGCGACGCAGATTGCCGTTGCGGCAATCGAAAAGCTGGCTGGCCGCGAGCGTGATCTGCAAGGCATGGCCAGCCGCCTTGACCTCCGGGTCATCCGCGACCGCGCCGCGGAGGAGCCGCCCGGCGCACCCCTGGAGCCCTAGATCCCGCTCTGGCCGTCGGTGCCGATATAGGCGATGCGCAGCATGTTGGTCGCCCCGGGCGTACCAAGCGGCACCCCGGCCGAAATGATGATCCTGTCGCCGGCCTTGCCGAAGCCTTCCGACACGACGATGCGGCAGGCGCGGTTCACCATGTCGTCGAGATCCTCGGCGTCCTTGGCAACAACGCAGTGCAGGCCCCAGCAGACCGAAAGCCGGCGCGCTGTCTGTACGATGGGCGAGAGCGCGATGATCGGCACCTGCGGCCGCTCGCGTGACGCACGCAGGCCCGTGGTTCCCGAAGAGGTATAGGTGACGATGGCCGACAGCCTCAGCGTTTCCGCAATCTGCCGCGCCGCAAGTGAAATCGCATCGGCACCGGTGGCTTCCGGTGTCGGACGCTGGGCGTAGATGATGTTGGAATAATACGGGTCACGCTCAACGGTGCTGGCGACCGAAGCCATGGTGGAGATCGCCTCCACCGGATAGTCGCCGGAGGCCGACTCGGCCGACAGCATGATGGCATCCGCACCTTCGAAAACGGCCGTCGCAACGTCGGACACTTCTGCGCGTGTCGGCACCGGCGACGTGATCATCGATTCCAGCATCTGGGTTGCGACCACCACCGGCTTGCCGGCCCGGCGACAGGCGCGCGTCAGCTGCTTCTGCAGCCCCGGCACAGCCTCCAGCGGCATCTCCACCCCAAGGTCTCCACGGGCGACCATGAGCGCGTCGGAAAGCTCGATGATCTCCTCGATGCGCTCAATTGCCTGAGGCTTTTCGATTTTGGACATGAGACCAACGCGGCCGCGGGCGATTTTGCGCACCTCAGCGAGGTCTTCCGGGCGCTGCACGAAGGATAGCGCCACCCAGTCGATCTCGTTTGTCGCCAACGCCGCATCGAGATCGGCTCGGTCCTTGTCCGTCAGCACGCCGACCGGCAGCAGCGTGTCGGGCAGGCTGATGCCTTTGCGATCCGAGATCTTGTTGCCGGAGACGACGGTGCAGACGATCTTCTTGCCGTCGGCCTTCTCGGCCCGCAGCAGGAGCTTTCCATCGTCGATCAGCAGCCGGTGGCCCGGCTTCACCGCTTCCAGGATTTCCGGATGCGGCAGGAAAACGCGCGTGGAATCACCCGGCTCCTCACGATTGTCGAGCGTGAAAGTCTGCCCGGGCTCCAGGGTCACTCGCGTCTCGGCGAACTTTCCAACGCGGAGCTTCGGCCCCTGAAGGTCTGCGAGAATGCCGATAGGACGCCCGCAACGCGCCTCGACAGAGCGAATGCGCTGAATCAGCGTGCGCATCATTTCGTGGCTGGCATGGCTCATATTGATGCGGAACAGATCCGCGCCGGCCTCATGCAGCTTCTGGATCATGTCCTCTTCGGAAGAAGCCGGGCCAAGCGTGGCGAGGATCTTCACTTTGCGGTTACGCTTCATCAATTCTGGCCTTCCTGCGTATTGGGAGTGCCCGGGCTGGGGGCATTCGCGCCTGGTGCGTCCGAGAGCTGCACCATCCAGCTGCCCTGGCGCCCCGTGTCATATTCCTTGAAGCCCATGCGTTGGTGGCCGCGCGTGAAGCAGTCTTCGACACCGACGATTCTGAATTCGTTCTCGGCAACACACATATTGACGTCGCCCGTCCAGCGACCGCCCCGTGCGGCGTCCTCGGCATAGAGATAATAATAGCGGGACTGGAGCTCGCCCTCGATGAGGGTAGCGCAGGTCGAGGCAGGGACCTGCCACCAGCCTTCCGTCGTCCATCCCTCCTGCGCGCGGTAGCCGATAGCAACCCCAACGAGGTTCTGGGTGCCATTGCAGACGCGGAAATCCGCATGCGCCGCTCCGGCGGCGAACATCGGCGTACCGAAAGCGGCGACCAGGGCAACCGCCTGCATCAGACTGAAGGAGCGGAAAAGAGAGAAATGGGATGATTTCGTCACGGCTTCCGATGGGACCCCATGGTTATTCACGAAGCACCTTCTCACCCGGCAGGGGGGGAAAGTCAACGCAGGTTTAATCGATTATACCGGCCCGACGCCGGCGCGAAAGAGACCAAGCTTGCACCTTCAGACGTCGCATGCGATCAACCGAGGCCTCTCCGCAACATACCAGAATAAGCTGATCGATCATGCAAGACTTCGTTCCGTTCAAGATAGTAGAAGGCGATTATGACGGCGGAATGGTCTTGCTGGCCGACCACGCGATGAACCGCCTGCCGCCGCAATACGGGAACCTCGGCCTGCCCGACAGCGCATTTGCTCGACATATCGCTTTCGACATCGGGATCGAGGGATTGACGCGCAGGCTTGCCGCACGCCTCAACATACCTGCCGTCCTCGGCTGCTTCTCCCGGCTGCTGATCGATCCCAATCGCGGCGAGGACGATCCGACGCTAATCATGAAGATTTCCGACGGTGCTATCGTGCCGGGCAACTATCCCATAACAGAGGAAGAATGGAACCGGCGGCTCGATACCTATCACCGCCCCTATCATCGCGCGGTGGAGCGGACGCTCGCAAAAGCCGGCGCGTCCGGACGTGCCCCTCTCGTCATTTCGCTGCATTCCTTCACGCCCGCGTGGAAGGGTGTGCCGCGTCCCTGGCACGCTGCGGTGCTGTGGGACACGGACCATCGGGTCGTTCATCCTCTCCTCGCGATGCTGCGCGAAGACGAGAAGCTGGTGATCGGCGACAACGAGCCTTATGATGGTGCGCTGCGTGGCGACACCATGTATCGTCATTGCATGACGTCCGGCACCCCGCACGCGCTGATCGAGGTACGCCAGGATCTGATCGGCAGCGATGCGGGCATAGAAGACTGGACTGAGCGCCTCGCTCCCATCTTCACCCGCCTGAATCAGGATCCGCTTCTTCACCGCTACGAGCGCTTCGCCTCGCGCACAGGCCCCTATGCCACCTAACCCTCAGGATCGGAGGAAGACATTGACCGAACTCAGCGACTCCCAGAAAACGGAACTCGAGGCGGCAGCCTTCCGCCGTCTTCTGCAACACCTGCGCGAGCGGACCGATGTCCAGAACATTGACCTGATGAACCTTGCCGGTTTCTGCCGCAACTGCCTTTCGAACTGGTACCGCGAGGCCGCAATGGACAGCGGCATCGATGTCAGCAAGGAGCAGTCTCGCGAGATCGTCTACGGCATGCCGTATGAAGAGTGGAAGAGACTCCACCAGAACGAGGCCAACAGCGATCAAAAAGCCGCATTCGAGCGAAACAAGCCTGTTGATCACTAAGACCGGGGTCGATTCGACTTGACCTTCGGCGCCCTTCGCGGCAGGTGACACGACAATCTCAGAACCCGCACTAGAGGAGACCCTCGATGTCTGATGCTCATGGCGTCGCCCGCGACCAACTCCGCGCATTTGTCGAGCGCATCGAACGACTGGAAGAAGAAAAGAAGACGATCGCCGACGACATCAAGGATGTCTACGGCGAAGCCAAGTCCATGGGCTTCGACACGAAAATCCTCAAGAAGGTGATCGCGCTGCGCAAGAAGGACGAGCAGGAGCGGATGGAAGAAGACCTGATCCTCGACACCTACCTGCAGGCTCTCGGTATGATCGAGGGCGCTCCGGAACAGGACGCCGCATAAGCAACCCGGCACGCGGCCACGAAAAAACCCGCCTTCGAGGCGGGTTTTTTTCTGGAAGAATTACCGTCAGCGCTTGGTCGGAGGTGCACTGAAGCGGTTGAGGTCGATTGCAGCAGCGCGTGTCACCGGTTTGAAGGCACCGGCCGCATAGGCAGCGGAATACTCACTGTTCAACGTCCGCGTCACCACCCGAGGCGCCTTGACGGATGCAACCTCTGCGACCCGGTTGTTGCTGACCGCCCACTTGGTGAGCAGATCGCCCGTCAATGCCGGCGCAGCCGCCTGATGTGCTGACGCTGGGGCGCGGCCGCCCTTCATCGGTGTCGTCACATCCTGCGCCGTCGGTACGGGAGCATCGAAGCCGTCGCCGAAACGCATAGCCTTGACGGCGTCCTGGTTTGCCGGGATCGCTGCCATCTCGACCGGCTTTTCCTGTGCAGGAGCTGCCGGCGTTTGCAGGGCCGAGCGGGCGTAAGCCCCACTTTCCGCCAGCGCCGCGACGATTTCAGGGGTCAGTTGCTGCTGCTCTTCAAGAGCTGCCTCGCCTTCCGTATCGACAGTCACTGCCGCGACCAGAGGCTCGGCAACGGACGGCCGTGACACGGGCAGCGGAATGGAGGCAAACACTTCCTCTGGCAGTTCGGCTGTGGCCGACGCGGTCATGATGCCGCCTTCGCTGTCGCCTTTCATGCCCCGGTTGCCGAGGAGCGTCGGAACAGGGATCGCGTATTGCTGCAGATCCGCGAAACCATCGCCTTCTGGCGCCACCAGCGTTTCCCCCGGCCGCGGAGTTGGCGGAAGTGCGGCCTGCAGGGCCTCCTGCGCCGCGTTGCGCGCAGGTGAATAGAGGGCCGTCGCCAGTCCGCCGGGTCCGCCATCCTGGCGGAAGGCGGGGCGCGACTCGGGAACGGGTGCAGCAATCGTCTCCACGCCAGGGAGTCCCTCCGGCTCCGCGGCGGCAACCATCACGGGTTCCTGCGCCCGTGCTGCGGGAGCGACGGGGGTGGGACGCTCGGCCGGAGCCGGCGCCGCGATTGCATCGGCATCCTCGTCCTCGTCTCCTCCGCCAAAGAGCATGGCAAAGAGGTTAGGACGCTTCTTTTCCTGCGAGCGGCTGCTGCCGCCCGCCGTGCTGGCAATCTCAATGCTGCTTCCGCTGACACGCTTCTTGTAGTCGGCCAGCGCCTGCTGGTAGCCGGGCAAAGGCTTGCCGTCGGCCGGGAGATGAACCGTGTTGCCCTGGGGGAAGAGCTTGACGAGCTCCTGGCGGCTCATGCGCGGCCATGCACGCACACCGCCAACGTCCAGATGCACGAAGGGCGAGCCGGACGTGGGGTAATAGCCGACGCCGCCGACCTGCATCTGCATGGCCAGCGCGCGCAATGTGGCGAGTTTGACGCCAGGGATGTAGAAGTCCATCGCCCTGCCGAGCATGTGCTGGCTGTTTTTCGCCACGCCCTTGCTACGCGACCGCAACATGCCGTTCGTGGCCGGGGAGCGATAAGCGGAAACGACGTGAATGTAATCTCGTGCCCCGCTGCGCCGATAAACCTCCCAGACGAGGTCGAACAGCCGCGGGTCCATCTTCGTCGGCTCGTTGCGGCGCCAGTCGCGCAAAAGCTGACTGATCTGTTGCAGACCCTTCTGGTCGTAACGGCCGTTTCGCTTGAAGACGATCTCCGCCCGCTCTTTGGTGTGAATGAAGTAGAGTTTCAGGCTGCGCGTCTCTGCGGCGGCTTCCGAGGAGGCGGCGAGCACGAGTGGCGCGGCCACGCAGAAGGCGGTTGCAATCGAGACGGCAGCCACCCTCAGCGACTTCAGAAGACGGGCCGAACGAAGCCATATGCTCCCGCCTGGAGGCGTCTTCTGTTCATTCAGATCCGGCAAGGCGATCCCCGTCCTGTCGACAACATCCCTGGTTGCCGTCTATGTCTGTCAATTGCGGTCAGACGATGGCAATTTTGCCACACAATCACGACTCTCTTCAGGAGAGTCAATAATTCGCTACCGAGTGATTGACAGAAGCTGACAGAACATCCTTGCGTGAAAGTTAACGCTCGCTAATAGACATTCGATCATGCGGCCTCTTTCAGCGGATCGTCGGGGTCGATGCCATAGTCCTTCAGCTTCCTGTAGAGGGTGGAGCGGCCGATGCCGAGCTTGCGCGCGACCTGGCTCATCTGACCCCGGTAGAACTTCAGTGCGAACCGGATAAGCTCTTCTTCCACCTCGGAAAGCTTGCGGACTTCGCCGAAGGGGTCCACCGTAGGAATGGCGTTCTCCGGAGCCGCTGCAGCGGGATAG
>DASYHX010000240.1:0-3442 GCA_035998065.1 Pseudorhizobium sp. | reverse complement strand
CGCACCTACACGCAATCGTAAACAAGGGGAGACTAACGGAGAAGGAAATTGCGAAGGCGCTCCGCAATGATGGCCACCATGCCCCGTATCAGGTCGATGTGCGACCATTTCATACATGTCGCTCGGTGGAAAAGAACCTGCAGAACGTTACCCGGTACTCGCTGAAGTTCCGCATCGAGAACGACTCTCAGCAGCTCGATCCGTTGGATTTCATTGCCGCGGACAAGGAGCGGTCGGGTGTGCGAAATTGGTGGCCGGCGACGGACATCAAGGCGTATGCGGAGTGGCTGCGTTTGGATCTGAAAGGCTTTCAGTCGCTTCGCTTTATCTTGAGCAAGAAAGGCGCTGATAAAGGAGCCAAACCTTCTGCGGAATTGGCTGCCGCTCATGAAGCAGAAGACACTGCGCATTCGTTAGAGCGGTTGTCAAACGGCAAGTCCGACAACCTTGTCTGGCCGGATCGGAAAGGCGACGGCGTCGAAGTTGACGTTCATGGGACTTGTGCTGTGGACTTCAATGCTCTGTTCGATGTCAGTGATCGTGTTGGGTATGTGTCTGGTAGTGTAAGGAATAATAATTCACTACTGGATACTAACTGGACGGCCAGGGGAGGCAAGAAGCAGCTGCTTCCAATATCCAGTCCCGACATCTTCATGCACATCAGGGCTTCGGCCACGCAAACATCTAAGTACGCCGGGAACGTCGTAACTCTTGTCGAGCGTCTGCGTGGTATTGAGTCGATGAACTGTGCAAATCCCCTTCAAGATGAGCTGAATCAGCGAGCAGGTGCGCGTGAAGCCTCTCCGGCCACGGTTGTGGGAGACCCGGGGAGGGCATAGTCATCGTAGATCGTGTTACCTCTCAAAATCTGAAGATTGGGATCATCGCGAAAAGCTTGGTTAAAGATAGCGTGGGCTGCCTTAGATGCCGGCGGGACCGGAAGCCGCGCAGTATTGCAGGTGAGACGCGATCTCGACAGCTCTGGCTCGTCAACCACTCGGCCCTTCGTCGCAGCGGCGTCAAGGAACGCGCTAATTGGCAGTGTGGTTGAGAACGTCTCATCGCGAACGAGCTCGATGCCGAGCATTGGACGCAGAGCCATGATGTCGGCAATCCATAGCACCTGAAACGCCGGTCCACCTTCATTGAGATTGTGTAAAGCATCAACGGCATGCCCATTGGCCCGGCTCCGTGTCAGCAGCATAACGCCGCTACCATCGGGATCGTGAAGCTTCGCTACTGGCGGGAAGTCTGCTTTGTAACGAATATGCCAATTCATACGGCCGCAAAGAGTTCTTGGGAACAGCTGGCTGTATCGGCCAGGCAGATCTATCTCATGCACCGTGACGGTCTTGCCTTCTGCCAGCGCGAACAGGATGAGTGCCCGCCATGACAGCGGAGAACAGCATTCGCGCCTGTACCCCCGGCCGTCGATTTCGTAGCGGAGGCTTAGAAATGTTCCGCTGCGCTTCGCTTTACAAAGTCGCTCCGGCCCCAGGTGCAGCTCCGTCATCGACAGCAAGGCGAGGTCCAATCGGATCGCCGACAAGCTGTTCACAACGACCTGATTTCCACACGTTTCGCTACACATGGTTCCTCGCCTTCCTTTGTGGAAGCAAAGCACCATTCGGTCTAAAGGGCGAGCGAAAGCGATCAGCTGAGGGCGACTAGGTCAACTCCGGCAGCAGGACTTTCAACAATGACTTGCTTTCTGCATGCAGGCGCATTCATCTTGTCGAAGAAGTCATACCAGCGGCACTGCCGGAAAAACAGATGATACCAGAAAGCTCCGGCGCCACCCCCTTCGGTATATTTCTACTGGCGGATGAATATCTCCACGCCGCGCGTATGACCTGGGTGCCTCATGGCACGGCCACTTATGGGCCGACACGCTTGTTGGCGTATCATTCCTGCGAGTTGTTTCTGAAGGCCCATCTACGGTCACATGGACTGTTGATCGTGAGCCTCCGAGCCTTCCAGCATGATCTACCAGCTATGCTTGCTGAAGCCATAAGGATGGGCTTGCAGCCCCGAAAAAGCATCATCAAAGCCCTCAGTGCGCTGGAGGAGAACAGTGACTATGTCCGGGTTCGCTACTCCCTGAGCACCGAGGCGGCGCAGACTAGAGCAGAGCAGGCTGTGAACCTGGCCACGAAGGTGCGGGAAAGCGTTCGGCTAGCACTAGACTTCGATGAGTTTGGCACACCGAAAGGCGAACTTTGGAAAGCCCCTTTGCCGCCTGATTACGGGAAATGAATTTGCGGATGATCCCGTCTTAGCGGCATCGGTAGGTCCGCTGGAGGGGGCCTCTATCGCCTTGAAGCACAAAAGCGTCGCGGAAAGCGGCTTGCGGCGGAAACAGAACCGGACAGCGGCCCGCCCCAAGAGCGCGTCCTAGACGTTTTCCGGAAGTGTAGCAGTGCGGCCAGGATGCACGGAGGGCATGGGATCATCTTTGATCCCATGCCCTCCAAATGAACCTGTTGCGAATGAAGTACCTTATACGGACCTGCGTAGTAGCTGGCCGCGCTCCGTGGCGGCGGCAATCAGTTGCGCGTCGAGTTCGCCGGCACGCACAGCTTCGACAAGCGTATCGATGACTGCCGGGAGAGATGCCAGTTCGCCGACCTCGATGGCGTTCTTGTCCTTGGCATATTCGATCGGTTTGCCGGCGTAGCGGATCGAGAAGTAGACCTTGCCGCTGCCATCGGTGAACCAGCCCTGCCGCACGCGCTTCAGCGTCTCGACCTCAACGCGCTCACCGTCAACATTCTTGCGGCGAACGATATGTGTGGGAGCGAAAGCCTTACCGGCCATCTTTGATTCCGCCATCTGCTTCTGCTCGGCGAGCGTTGCGACCATCTTTTCACGCGCCCGCTGGACCGGATCGACGGTCGCACGAACCGGAACTGCGGTGGTTAGCTTGAGGGCCTTAAGGTGAGACATGCTGTGATCCTTTCTCAAAAATCGTCGCCGATGTTCAGGGATACAGCCGTCTGCCAAAAGGGCGAGTTCAGACTTGGCGGGACCACCAGGCTCACCAATGCGGAGCATTTTACCAGTCATAGAAACGGAAGGACAACGTTTAGGCGCTAGCCCTAGAAAGCTGCAGGGGAACACGTCATGCGCAGATCCCATTTCGCGAGACGGCGCCATAACGACGGGGGCTACAGGTCCGCGGCGGAATACTACGCGACTTGGCGCAAGGATCTCGTTGCATGGGTTCTCGTTGTTGCCGCTGGGTTGAGCCTCTACGTGTCACAGCAAGGTGTGGCGGGTGGAGAGGCGTTCAACGCAGCTGGCGAGGACAAAGTCGCAGCTGAATTTACGGTCTGCTCTGCTGGCTCCCGGTGGAACTGCGTCGTCGACGGCGACACGTTCTGGCTGCAAGGTGTAAAAATCCGGATAGCTGACATCGACACACCGGAGCTAAGTCCGCCGC
>DASYHX010000190.1:0-9010 GCA_035998065.1 Pseudorhizobium sp. | reverse complement strand
CCTTGACCCTGCCGCGGTTGCGAGCAGGGTCTCGGGAAGGAGCCGCTGGAGCGACGTGGCTCATCGTCAGTCGACGTTGTTCTGAACGACCGCGCCGTTCACCGGGTTGAAATAGACCTCGGCGCGCTTGCCGTCCTTGGTGTGGGCGTAGATTTCGTAGCAGCTGCCGGACACCTGAAAGACCTTGACGACGCGATAGCCCATCTTGGCGACGCGGCCTTTCATTTGTGCCGGCGTCATCCATTTGGCCTGAGGCGCCTTGGTGCAGACGGGCGACGCCATCGCCATCGGCGCAGCTGCGACGGCGGCGAGAAAGGCTGCGACCTTCAAGGGGGCAAATCGGATCATCGAACGAGCTCCTGTCAGAGGCGGGATAGCCTCGATGACCGGGAGATCGCAGCACCGCCTGACCGAAACCTGACGGCACAGCGAGTTTTTCCGACGGCTCGAGAATGCGGTTGCCGCGGACCTGTCAGGTCGTCGTCAGGACCGGGGTCGATAGCGGGGCAGCCGCACTTCCGGCGGCAATGGAGTATCGACCATGATGAAGTCCCTGATCGTCGCTGCCGCCGGTGCCGCGACCATTTTCGCCGTCAGCGTGACCGCCGCGCCGTCGGCGCCGACCCGCCCGCTAGCCGCCAGCACGCGGGCGAACCTCGAAGCCGCGATGCACGGGGAGGCTTATGCCAACCTGAAGTATCTGCGGTACGCCGACCAGGCGCAGGCGGCGGGAAAGCCCGAACTCGCCAAGCTCTTCCGCGCATCGGCCAACGTCGAGGCCAACGAGCACTTCGATCGCGAAGCGCAGGCGCTGCGGCTCGGCAGCAGCAACAATGTGAACCTCGAAGATGCCATGAAGGGCGAGCACTACGAGAATGTCACGATGTACGTGAATTTCGCCAAGGAGGCGGAAGCGGCCGGCGACAAGAAGGTGGCGCAGATGTTCCGCCAGATCGCGGTCGACGAAGGCACGCATTACGCGGCTTACAAGGCTGCCCTGGCAAAGCTCCCCCGTCGCTAAGCCAGCTGCAGGCGCCGGCCCGGCCATCCCCCCGGCGGGCCGGCGCATCAAATCGGGATCGTTCGATAGGTTTTTAACACACGCCCGCCGAATGGGGCCTGAAAGAGCGCTCAGTGCCCTAATCGCGCAACATCAATTCGAACGCGAGATTTTCAACAGCCACGGTCGGTTTTGACGCCACCGCCCTGCCTTAGCGTTTCCGAGGGTTCGCGAGTGTCATAGACCCGCGTCACAACGTAGGCGGCTATGCTCGCCGGTGCCATCGCGCGTGCCGTGCCGGCAGGCTGGCAATGACCAGATAAGATGGCGGCTTGCTCGCTTGCCCTACCGATGTTGAAATCGCTCGGATCTCTTACTGGATTTCGAGATGGAATGTGTTCGCACTATCACGCGATAGGACTATTCGGCGTCCCGCATAATTCGTTCCCTGTAGGATTGCCGCCATCTTTGGAGGCCAATGCAGCCATGTGTTAGGGGCGTTGTTATTGTACTGTCGCGAGTTGTCATGCGTTACAGTAAACACAACATTGCCAAGTGCCTGGCCCTGCACAGTCACATGAAACGTAACGTTCGCTTCCTCAACAGGCTTGTTATTGAACTGCCCAGGATGCCATGAGCAGATATTGAAAAAGCTCTGACGAAACCATGTTTGGAAATGACCGGTTTTCAGGCTACTAGAAGTTAGCCTTAAGTAGGGAACTATCCCACCAGTCGTCTGCTGCTGAGCGTCGGTTGTAGAAAGGTCTTTCCACCAGCTTGACACTATGAAAATCCTCCAATTTACCCGATTTGTGGAAAAGTAAGTTATACCTCGACGGCGTGGCGTACTTCAACCAAGGCTCGCAGGGCATCATAAATTTGCTCCCGATTTGCCGGCAAGGAAAAGTACTCAATTATGAGATCATCAAGATTCTGTCGATCGGCTTGTTCTAGCTCATCAGAAACCTCTAGAACCTTGCGTTTCTTCATGGCTTTGAAAGCAGAAATAATCTCGTTGCGTTGGTTCTTGTTAAGCTCGTCTGGATCAAGCATATGAAGATTGGCCTCGATCCTGTCTTTATTAAGGTCGAGAGCACCCAGACCACGGCCAAAGCCTATGCCCTCGATCATAAGCAATCCAACTGTGCAGTTTAGGAGCGCGTGAGCCAGGTCGATGTTGACGCCGGCATGGGCGTTCAGGCCCATGAGCCGCTGATTGACGAACGCTGCCGGATTTACACGGCCCACATAGAGGCGCTTGCCATAAGCGAGTGGGATCACAAGCTCAGCGACGCGATCAGCGCGCATCTCATACCAGTGATGCCCCGCCTTCGCCAAAACATCGGGCAGCGGATCACCTGTTCCGTTTCGCACGGTCTTGAATCGCTTGATCCAGGCTAGCGCCCCTGTGTGGCCAAGCTTTTTCAGCTGACTCTCAGAGAGGCCGCAGCAAAATGCCTCGCCATCGGCCTTAGCCTCGTAAGTCTCGATCTTGGTCGAGGATTTCAGGACGGACGCGATGTAATCCGCCTCGATTCCATGTCCTTTGGCGGGGTAGAACAGCTTATCCCAGCCCCGCCTCTCACCACGGCGGATAGTAAATAGGCTTCGCACTGGCACTAGAGGGCAATCCAGAAGCCAATCTACATCTACGAATTGCGCGGAACCCGCTAAGCCATACGGCCGGGCCTTGATGAGCTGATCGTGGCTTACGGACCTGATGGACATTACGTCCTCTTGAGCACTGCCGATTTCAATTTGAGCTGCAACGCTGTCGACATGTGCATCGTCGGCCAGCAGATCGACAGGCTGCTTCAGGATAACGAACTTCGTATCGGACCGGCTCTCATCGGCGGCGGCTCGCTTTTCCAGCACCAAAACGTTCGTCACCACATCGCTGTTGGAGAACCAGCGACCAGAGCCGGAGGTGATAACCGCGCGAAGATGGTAGAAGGCAACCAGCCTATCGTAAAAGGCCTGTCCCCAAGCCGTGCCGAGCCATGCGTTCGGGATGATGATGACGACGCGTCCCCGCTCTTTTAGCAGGTCGTAGAACACGAACGGGAGGTATGCCGACACGTCCGATCGACCAGGCAGGCCCTCACCGTCCTGTTCGAGCAAAGCATTGACCGATGCCGTCGCGTCACCATAGGCGCGCCTGCCGTCCTGAGCGACAAACGGCAGATTGCTTGCAATGCACGCGAAGGTTCCAACCGTTTCTTTGATTAGGCTACCGTCGTTCGGGTCGCGAAACTCGATCGCCAGCCCGGGTTGAAGCGTAAACGCGTCGAGCGCGAAGACCCTTAAGGGCTGGCGCGCCAACGTCGGCGTGGAGAGCGAGAATGTCGCGAGCTGGACGGCTTGGCGGTCGATGTCCGAAGCGCAAATCTGGCTTGCAGCCTCAGCTCCAGAGATGCCACCCGCGAGCTTCGCGTCGAGCGCCGCTCGGATGATGGTGCCGCTGCCGCAACACGGGTCCAGTACGCGATCAGCCAGGTTATTGATTCCTAGCCGCACCACCAACTTAGCGAGCGGCGCGGGTGTCGTATACTGCCCGCGCAGCTTGCGGTCTCCGACAGAAGCGGCGGCTTCCAGGATCGTAGAAATCTGTGTTTGATCGACCGAGCCGAGCCGCAAATCAGACAGCAGCCGGTTGAACTGGCAAAGCTGCTCCCACGACTGTGAAGGCAGGACGCTGAGGCCCAAAGCGTCGCAGAATACCGTCCAAAAGTTGCACTGGTTGGAGATGCCTTGAAAGACACCAAGTGCATCACTGGGGGACATTTCGGTAGAGATGGTCGCAACGGGACCGGCACGGTCGTCGCGTTCGCGCAGCACATGAGCGAACAGGAACTTGCCGGTCCAGTTCATCAGGTTGGCGCGTGCAAGTGCGGCAAAGCGGTTGCTACCATCATACTCATTCTGGTGCCGATCCCACCACAGCGTGACTTCTGCTCGAAACGTGCCATCCTTCTTGGCCGCAGCTTCCAGCGCCTCGGCTACCAGCCCCTCGTTGGCCAGGATCAGGTTTGAAGGCCCCCCGCTCCGGTACGCATCAACGAACTGGCGACCTTCAAGGCTGCCGTCTGCGAACAGCGCGTTCATCGTTTGCAGGATTTCAGCGCCAAGCGCTTCCCAACGCACGCGAGCAGCACGCACGGCCGAGCGGGTCGTAATATCGCGGAGGTCGGTCCACTCGGTGTGCAGAGCGAACTCGTCTGCATCACGGTCAAGGGCGTAGAGGCGTGCGTAGCGCACGTTCCAAAGCACAAAGCTATCAAGGCCTAGCATACGGGCCTTCAGCTCAGCGTTATCGAAGAACTCCTGATCGGCTATATCCGTGTCTGGGAGCTTCAGCTCCCACCCTTGAAGGATGCGAGCTGTATCACGATCACCAAACAGCAAAACGTCGGGGAAGAGACTCCCCGACATGTCGGTAATTGTCTGCTCGCCGCTTACGTCACGGACAGCCCGATTTTCATTATGAGCAATGCCCTTCAGATATCCGATTAGATCGATTGCCCACGACCGTTCGTTATAAACCGCGACCGCCATTAACGGAACGTGCCCAGCAGCGCCGGGCCGATAATGTCATCAACGTCAATAAGACCACGTCGCTTAGCAGGAATTGCACGGCTAGCAGGCTCGATATCCTTCATCGAAGGAAGAGACTTTTCTTTCATCATCCTTTTTGCCTCAGCCAAGCGCATCGTAGCAACCTCTATGTAATCGATGGGAGCACTCTTGAACTTGTGAACATGCTCGTTCTTTTCGATGCCAATGTAATCCCGACCTTCAAGGAAGGCGGAAACTAGGAAGCTGCCACTTCCAAACGCATTGTCGAGAACTAAATCGCCGGGTGCTGTGAACATTCGAATGAGGTAGCGCCCAAGAGCAACAGGTTTTTGAGTGGGATGCCATACGACTCCGCCGGACTCGCTTTCCGCAGTTTTGCAATATAAAGAGTCCGTAGGAAAGCGCGCGCCATCACTCTTGACTTGGACAGGGCGAAAATCTCCGTAGCTCCCCGTATATTGATCCTTTCGCGTGCCCTTATCGTAAGGATCGGAATACCACATTACTGGTCGATAATCTGGCTGTTGTTTATAGAATACGCAAATGTCCTCATGCTGACGCAAAGGCTGTTTGCGAGCATTTAAGAAATTCGTAGGCTTACTCTTAATCCAGACAAACTTATATTTAAACCAATTCTCTTTGCTAAGCATGAGGCGAGCGGTAAACAAGCCTTGCGAGCTAAGGACAATAACGCCCTTGGGCTTAACAATACGCTCATAATGCGCCCACAACTCATCGAGTGGAATTAAGCTGTCCCACTTGTTCTGTGTTGTTCCATAAGGAAGGTCGCACAGAACCATATCGACTGACGAACTGTCGATTTTAGAAAGCAAATTTAGGCAATCGCCTTCATGCAGTGTATTCCGTCGAAGTCCCACGAACCTAGTTTCCAGTCCGGAGCAGAGGAATATCGCGATCCAGGTACTCGGACAGCGCCTTACGCACGACCCATGCCAATGACACGTTGTTGCGAGCGGCTTGTGCCTCTAGCTCTTGATAGAGACTATGGGGCACGCTGATCGAGAGCCTCTTGGTATCCAGCTGTTGAACACCATCGGTCCTGTCGCCAGCCATCGCCCTGCTCCTCAGTTTGCACCATCTTGCACCGGAGTGGTGCGGACCACATCAAAGCCACAGGTGCAGCCATCACGCAACCCCCAAACGGAATATAAAAGGAACAATACGCAATACGCTTACGGTTTTGCTATTGGTAGTTCAATCGCGGCTCGGCCGGGCACCCACGTTGAGGCTTGCTCGCCATCGACGTTTGATGAGGAACGCCGTGGATACGATGATGCATAAATCAAAGGTTTTGCATCAGAGCGAAAAGCCAGCAAATCCGGCCCCTTCCCTGATGCACAAATCTGATGCACGATTCCGCCCGTGATTTACGGCTATGCCCGCGTCTCTTCCACCGGCCAAAACCTGGCCCAGCAGCTCGCCCAGCTTGAAGCGGCGGGATGCACCAAAATATATCGCGAGAAGATCAGCGGGGCGTCGGCCGAGCGGCCCCAGCTCAGGCGCGCGATCGGCGCGCTCGACCCCGGCGACGTGTTGATGGTGACGGCGACAGACCGGCTTGCCCGCAACGCCCGCGACCTGTTGAATATCCTTCATGCGGTGAAGGAGGCCGGCGCGGGCTTCCGATCAATCGCCGAGCCGATGGTCGATACGACCTCGCACTTCGCCGAGGTGATTATCGCGGTGCTGGGGATCGCGGCGAGCTGGGAACGCGCGCGGATCACCGAGCGCACCGCAGCCGGACGGACCCAAGCCAAAGCGCGGGGCGTCAAGTTCGGGCGCAGGACCGCCCTCACCCCCCACCAGCAGGCCGAGGCATTGCGGAAGCTTGAAGCAGGCGACACACAGCGCACCGTGGCCGCATTATTCAACGTCAGCCAGGCGACGATATCGCGGCTTGCCAAGGCATAAGGTGACGCGTCTTGCGCGGCCCGCGCCCTATCTCCGCTCCGCTCCAACCAGCCCCCGTGTCGGCGTCTTAGTCTTTCGGGTGGCGATCGCTCCCGCAATAAGAAGGTTGTGCGATCCTGCTATTCTGCATACCATCAGATAATCAAAATTGAAGGTGTGCACACTTGCATATAATCACACTTGCAGCACAAAAGGGCGGGGTTGGGAAAACGACGCTCGCAGTCAATCTGGCGGTCGCGGCGCAAGCGGCAGGTATCAAGACCGCCCTGTTCGACCTCGACCCACAGGAAAGCGCAACGGCATGGAGCGAACGCCGTGAGGCAGAGCTACCCCACGTAGAGCCGATTAGTGCACGGCGCTTGAACCAAGCGATCGACGCGGCCGAGGCTAACGGCTTTAACCTCACCATCATCGATACGCCGCCGGCAGCCGGAGCTGAGGCAGCCGCAGCGGCGCAGCGGGCGGATATCGTGCTGATACCGTGCCGCCCTTCCCTCATCGACCTCGACGCGATCAAACGAACGGCCCAACTCATCATCAGCACCGGCAGGACCGGCTTTGTCGTGCTCAATGCGGCTCCTCCTACGGCAACGACGCTGCTGGATGATGCGAGGACATTGGCGGAAGACACGGGGTTAAGGGTAGCGCGTCCCGTCATCAGGGAACGCAGCGCCTATCGCGCAGCATGGCCTTATGGGCTTGGCGTAATCGAGCATGAGCCATCCGGCAAAGCCGCCCAGGAGATTGCATCACTTCGTCAATTCCTGTTTGATGAATTGCAGAATTGCACACCTGCAAATGTGAAGGTTTGATATTATGGCACGACGATCATCGCTTCTCGCGCCCGCTGTCACAACGAAACAGAAGCCGGAACCCGCCGCGCCTGAGCGCGCAGCCTTGCCACCAGTCGAGCGCGCCCCGCGATCGAGCGGGCAGCGACCGGGCAAGTATCACTTGGGTGCCTACTTCGACCCCGCCGATCCGACTGCCGAGGCGTTCCGAGTGCTGGCGGCAAGAACGCGCCGTAGCCACCAGGACCTGTTGGCCGAAGCGATCGCCGAACTGGTCGCCAAATATGACGCAGACAAGCAGTTTGGACGTGCTTGAACGTGTGCACACATGCACAATTGCAAGCGTGCAGGATTGAAACATGAAGAAACGGCGCGACCCTAGCCCGGAGTTCGACCTGTTCCTGCCCATCATGGGCGACCTTCCGCTCAAGGATCAGCGGGAGACGATGGAACGGCCGTTCTTTTCCTTGCAGAAACGCAAGCGGGTCAAGCCGATCGAATATACCAGCCCGGACGGCGCAACTTGGGTGAAGATCGAGGCGATACCCGCCTACGGCATGGCGACGATCTGGGACGCCGATATCATCATATGGGCCACGTCAGCGCTTAATCGAATGCGGGAGCAGGGGATAAACGACCTGCCCAGGACGCTCACAACCACGTCCTACGACCTTTTGCGGGCGATCAAGCGCAACACCAGCGGGCGCGCCTATCAAGACCTCCAAGCAGCCCTACAGCGGTTGCAGACGACTTCAATTTCCACGTCCATCCGTGCGCCCAAGCGTCGTAGCAAGGCGGGTTTCAACTGGCTCGACAAGTGGACGTTGGAGGTCGATCCTGAAACCGACCAGCCTCGCGGCATGACCATCACACTGTCGGATTGGGTCTATGAGGGGATCATGGCGGAGCGGTCGCTTCTCACCATGCACCCAGATTACTTTCTGCTGACCGGCGGGCTTGAGCGAGCGCTCTATCGTATCGCCCGTAAACACGCCGGGAATCAGCGCGGCGGGTGGACGTGTCGGGTCGAAGTACTGCGGGACAAGACCGGCAGCGACAGCAAGCCCAAAGAGTTCAACCGGATGCTCCGCAAGATCGTGGAGGCCAACCAACTCCCCGATTACGCTGTGGAAATGGTGGCGACGAATGATGGTAGCCCAGCCATTCAGTTCCGGTTGAGAGGGGAGGCGGAAGCCTTGGCGCTCTCCGAGCAGCTCCAGGCTGAGCAGGACCGACGCGACCGCATGGAAGCCGATCGACGGCGCACCACAGAGGTCGATGACCTCATGGACCGACTTTCAGGCCGCTCCTAACTATCGTGTTATCACACACCGGTGCCCCCGCTGACGGTCAATATCAGGGGCGGCAAAGCTCCTTGAACACCGGCGAGCGGCGTTTCCGAGCCATTTGCTATCGTGTTTTCACACACCTTTGATTCGTGTTTTCACACACCGCACTATCGTGTTTTCACACACCGAATCACGTGTTTTCACACACCCCATGTTCCGGCAAGCCTTTGCTTTTAAAGCAAAAAAGAGCCGCTTTTGACGGCTTAACCTACTTAACGATTCAGGCGTCACCTCAAGGTTTGTTCGCCAGACAACGATTTCTCGGACATAAGCGGAACATGGGCTACGCTACACGCTTCAACCGCGCCATTGGCTCGTTGAGTGGGTGGAATTCACCTGCTGGAAGTCGCCTGGCCTGCTCC
>DASYHX010000148.1:0-10564 GCA_035998065.1 Pseudorhizobium sp. | reverse complement strand
TCATCGGAACGTGCAACGTGATGAAGTCGGCCTTCGCAAGCAGTTCATCGAGTTCGACCTTGGTGACGCCCATCTCCTGCGCCCGTTCGGCGGAAAGGAAGGGATCATAAGCCAGCACATGCATGCCAAGCCCGATCGCCTTCTTGCAGACGATGCCGCCGATATTGCCCGCACCGATGACGCCGAGCGTCTTGCCGGTGATTTCGACGCCCATGAACTTGGACTTCTCCCACTTGCCAGCCTGCGTCGAGGCATCGGCTGCAGGAAGCTGGCGAGCTACGGCGAACATCAGTGCGATGGCGTGTTCGGCCGTGGTGATCGAGTTGCCGAAGGGCGTATTCATCACGATGATGCCGCGTTTGGAGGCAGCAGGAATGTCGACATTGTCGACACCGATGCCCGCACGGCCAATGACCTTGAGGTTGGTCGCCGCGGCGATCAGCTTTTCGGTGGCCTTGGTGGCGGAACGGATGGCAAGACCGTCGTAGTTGCCGATGATCTCGGCGAGCTTTTCCTTGTCCTTGCCGAGCTTTGGCTGGAAATCGACTTCTACGCCGCGATCGCGGAAGATCTGAACGGCGGTTTCTGACAGTTCGTCGGATACGAGTACGCGAGGTGCCATGATGTGGGCTCCCTTGAAAGGGGTTCAGTCTCTGGATTGGATGGGCCGATCCCGCTGATGCGGGACCGGAAAGGCCTCAGGTCAGGCCGCAGCCTTGGCGAGCGCAGCTTTCTGCGTCTCGAATGCCCATGAGAGCCATGGCATCAGCGATTCCATGTCGGCGGTCTCAATCGTGGCACCGGCCCAGATCCGCAAACCCGAAGGGGCATCGCGATAGGCGCCGATGTCGAGGGCCACGCCCTCCTTCTCGAGGATGGAGACCATACCCTTGGCGAACGCCGCCTGGGCGTCGGAATCGAGAGCCGTGACCGTCGGGTCGACGATCTTCAGGCAGACGGAGGTGTTGGAACGCGTCTCGTCCTTCACGGCGAGGTTGGCGATCCAGTCGTTCTTCGCGACGAAGTCGAAGATGACCTTCGCGTTGGCATCGGCACGAGCGATGAGGGCTTTCAATCCGCCGAGCGACTTCGCCCAGTTCAGGGCATCCAGGTAATCCTCAACGCAGAGCATCGACGGTGTGTTGATGGTTTCGCCGGTGAAGATGCCCTCGATCAGCTTGCCGCCCTTGGTCATGCGGAAGATCTTCGGCAGCGGCCAGGCGGGGACATAGCTTTCCAGACGCTCGACAGCGCGCGGCGAGAGGATCAGCATGCCATGGCCGCCCTCCCCGCCCAGCACTTTCTGCCAGGAGAAGGTGACGACGTCGAGCTTGGAAAAGTCCATGTCCTGCGCGAAGGCCGCCGACGTAGCGTCGCAAATGGTCAGGCCCTTTCGATCCGCCGTAATGAAGTCGGCGTTCGGCACGCGAACGCCTGAAGTCGTGCCATTCCAGGTGAAGACGACGTCACGGTCGAAATCGACATCGGCAAGGTTCGGCAACAGGCCGTAGTCGGCCTCGAACTTGCGCACATCCTTCAGCTTCAGTTGCTTGACGACATCCGTCACCCAGCCGGCGCCGAAGCTTTCCCAGGACAGCATGTCGACACCGCGCTCGCCGAGCAGCGACCAGAGCGCCATCTCGACTGCCCCGGTATCGGACGCGGGCACAATGCCAATACGGTAGTCCGCCGGCACGTTCAGAATTTCACGGGTAAGGTCGATGGCCTGCTTCAGCTTTGCCTTGCCGATCTTGGCGCGGTGCGAACGACCGAGCGGAGCATCAGAAAGCGCTTCGAGCGACCAACCGGGGCGCTTCGAGCAAGGGCCAGAAGAGAAATGGGTATTGTTCGGACGAGTGTCCGGCTTTGCGAGATCGCTCATATGGCTATCCTTCCAGATAGAAAGCTCCTCGTTGGGGAGGAGTGTCCCGCCGCCGTGGTTAATCCTCGCTCCCATTCTAGTCAAGCGGAAATACGCTCCCGGCCTGCACCCTTAGGCTTGCGGGGAAACAAAAAAGCCGCCGGAGCGATCCGGCGGCCTTCTGCTGAAGAACGTTAGACGGTCTTATTTGTAGACGAACGGCTCGACCGGCGGCTCGTAGCTGACGGGGGTGTCGCAGCCGCCGAAGACGTAGCGAGCGCCGGCGTGGACGCTGTGGCTATAGAAGCCCTTGTCACGTCCTGGGCCGCCGTTGTCGGCATAGCCAAACATGTCGCCACCTAGGGTATGACGGAAGCGGTAGCCGACATCACCCTTGACGTTGCACGTGATGTCGAAGGACGCGCCCGCCATCAACTGATAGGCAAAACGCCAGCTTCCGTCGCCGTCGTGCTCTGTCGTGTCACAGGTTCCGCCGGTGCAGATGGTGTTGCGCAGCCTGTTCCACTTGACATAGGAGCCACCGATACCTGCGCCGACATAGGGCGTGAAGTAGGCATAGGAGCCGAGATCCACGTAGGCGTTCGCCATCAGGGTGTAGGCGCGCATCTCGGACGCATCGCTTGAGGTGCAGGTGACGCCGCCGCACAGGCCGGTTGTCGACCCCCGGAAATCAGTCTTGAACATGTGATCAAACGTGACGTCAGTCCGCAGGTAGCCGTTGACCTGATAGCCGACGCCAGCGCCTGCCCAGAAGCTGTCCTTGAGTGACGCGCTCGTGAAGTCGACGAGCGTATCGTTGCTCCCCTGGAAATACTCAACGCCCCGGCTCTTGTTGAAGCTATACCCGATGTCACCGCGCAGATACCAGCCGCTCGCCTCCTGCACGGTGATCTCAGGTGCATCCATGATGGATGGCAACGGTTCTGGTTGATAGACATCAGCGGAATGGGCGGCACCGGCCAACAGCACCAATGCGGCAGCCCCAAGCAGGCTCTTACTCATGGCTTCATCTCCAAAGCTCGTCTGCATTGGCCATGACCCGCGCGGGCGTACCAATGGGTTGATCTGCGATGGATAATGAAGTGAAAAAGTAAAGGCTGGCTTAACTATAGCCGTTAACTACGAAGCTGAATAAAAAACCGGCCAGAAGCCGGTTTTTTTCATCGTTCTTCCTGTGCTCGCTAAGCCGCGGTACGGACGCTTGAGATGGCACCTATCAGGCCGTTGACGATTCGCTCTATCTGTCCTTCGTCGTCGCCCTCTGCCATGACACGAATCAGCGGCTCAGTGCCGGACGGACGAATGACAAGGCGACCCTTGCCGGCCAGTTCCGCCTCCGCATCGGCGATGGCCTGTCGAACGACAATGTCCTCGAGGGGCTTGCCCCCGGAGAAGCGGACATTTTTCAGCAGTTGGGGCACCGGCTCGAAGCGGCGGCAAAGCTCGCTGACCGGGATGCCCAGCCGCTTCACCCTCGAAAGGATCTGAAGAGCGGCCACCAGACCGTCCCCGGTCGTGCCGAAGTCGGACAGGACGATGTGACCGGACTGTTCGCCACCGAGATTGAAGTCGTGATTGCGCATGTGCTCAACCACATATCGATCGCCGACCTTCGTGCGGGCCAAGCTCAGCCCCTTCTCCGCAAGAAAACGTTCCAGGCCGAGGTTGGACATGACGGTAGCGACGATACCGCCGCCGCGTAGCTTTTCTTCTGCGGCCCAGCTCTCCGCAATAACCGCCATCAACTGGTCGCCGTCGATGATGGCGCCTGTCTCGTCGACGATAATGACGCGATCAGCGTCACCATCGAGCGCGATCCCGATGTCTGCCCGTACTTCATGCACCTTCTTCTGCAGGCTGCCGGGGCTTGTCGAGCCACAGTTGAGATTGATGTTGCGGCCGTTCGGCTCGTTACCGATGGTCACGACGTCGGCGCCCAACTCCCAAAGCGCTGTTGGAGCAACCTTGTAGGCTGCTCCATTGGCACAATCCACCACCACCCGCAGCCCTTGAAGTGTCACGTCTCGGGGCAGCGTTCTCTTGGCATGCTCGACGTACCGGTCGTCGATGCCGTCGATGCGCTTGGCTCTTCCGATATCCGCCGACTTGGCCAGCTGAGGCGAAAGATCTCTCTCGATCAGATCCTCGATCCGGGCTTCAATCTCGTCGGAGAGCTTGTAGCCATCGGGGCCAAATAGCTTGATCCCGTTGTCCTGGTAGGGGTTGTGCGAGGCAGAGATCATCACGCCCACGTCCGCACGGAGCGATCGCGTCAGCATCGCAACCGCCGGTGTCGGGATGGGTCCGAGAACGAAAGCATCCAGTCCGGCAGCGGTGAACCCGGCCACCATCGCGTTCTCGAGCATGTAGCCTGAAAGACGCGTGTCCTTGCCTATCACCACACGGTGCCGGTGATTGCCATTGCGGAAGATCGTGCCCACGGCGATCCCAACCCGCATCGCTAGATCCGGCGTCATCGGGAAGACATTGGAATGGCCGCGAATGCCATCTGTACCAAAGTATCGGCGTGTCATGCATGCTCCTTCGTCACGGCGCGTCATGGCGCCTACCGCGGCAGATGCCGCGCGTCGAGCTTTCTCTTGCCCGTCGGAGGCTGCGGTCATGCCACATCCACCCCGATTTGACACGTAAAATAGCGTCAAAAGGGATTACATCTCGTTACCAACGCAAAAGGCCACCTGCGGGGACAGATGGCCTTTTTCACGTTGCTCAAAGGTTGTCAGTGCGGCTGGGGCTCGAGCCCGCCTTCTGCTTCACCGCCCTTGGGCTCATCCTTCTTGGCACCAGCGCTGGGCACGGCGGATCCTCTTGTCGGAGGAGCCTCGTCCACATCTCTGGATGGCTTCTGGCCCTTGATGAGCGCCTTGATCTCTTCGCCGGTCAGGGTTTCGTACTCAAGCAGCCCTTCAGCGATGGCGACAAACTCGTCGTGATGGTCCGTCAGGATCCTACGCGCTTCGGTATAGGCTTCATCGATGAGACGACGCACTTCCGTGTCGATCTTCTGCGCGGTGGACTCAGAAACATTCTTCGACTGCGAAACCGAATGTCCCAGGAACACTTCCTGCTGGTTTTCACCATAGGCAACTTGCCCCAGGATATCGGAGAAGCCCCACTGGGTGACCATCGCGCGGGCAAGCTTCGTCGCCTGCTCGATGTCCGACGAAGCGCCCGAGGTGATATTCTCCTTGCCGAAGGTCAGTTCCTCCGCCACACGACCGCCCATCATGATCACCAGACGGGAAATCATCCACTTGTAGCTCATCGAATAGCGGTCGCCCTCGGGCAACTGCATGACCATGCCGAGCGCACGGCCACGCGGGATGATTGTTGCCTTGTGCAGGGGATCGGCAACGGCGACTTTGAGTGCTGTGATCGCATGGCCCGCTTCATGGTAGGCCGTGAGCTTCTTTTCTGCTTCGGTCATGGCCGAGGAGCGGCGCTCGGCGCCCATCATGATCTTGTCCTTGGCATCCTCGAACTCCGACATCGTGACGACGCGCTTGTTGCGTCTCGCCGCCATGAGCGCCGCCTCGTTGACGAGGTTCATCAGGTCTGCGCCAGAGAAGCCGGGCGTACCGCGGGCAAGAACCTTCAGGTCGACGTTCGGCGCGAGCGGGACGTTGCGTGCATGAACTTTCAGGATGCGTTCGCGCCCAACGATATCCGGGTTGGGAACAACCACCTGGCGATCGAAGCGACCGGGACGCAGAAGTGCCGGGTCAAGAACGTCCGGTCGGTTGGTAGCGGCGATCAGAATGATACCTTCATTGGCCTCGAAGCCATCCATCTCGACGAGAAGCTGGTTCAGCGTCTGCTCGCGCTCGTCGTTACCGCCGCCAAGACCGGCACCGCGATGTCGTCCCACGGCATCGATTTCATCGATAAAGATGATGCAGGGCGCGTTCTTCTTGGCCTGCTCGAACATGTCACGGACGCGGCTCGCGCCAACGCCGACGAACATTTCTACGAAATCCGAACCGGAGATGGTGAAGAAGGGGACGTTCGCCTCGCCTGCAACTGAACGGGCAAGAAGCGTCTTACCCGTGCCCGGAGGTCCGACGAGGAGAACGCCGCGCGGGATGCGTCCACCCAGCCGCTGGAACTTCTGCGGGTCGCGCAGAAACTCTACAATCTCTTCCAGGTCCTGTTTTGCCTCGTCTACGCCTGCAACGTCTTCAAAGGTGACGCGACCATGTGCTTCCGTCAAAAGCTTCGCCTTGGACTTGCCGAAGCCCATCGCTCCACGCGAGCCGCCCTGCATCTGGCGCATGAAGAACAGCCAGACGCCGAGGATCAGCAGCATGGGGAGGAGCGTTCCGAGGTAACTCAGGAAGCCAGATGAACCGTCCGTTTCCGGACGCGCAACGATCGTGACGTCGCGCGATTGCAGACGCTCCATCAGCGTGTCGTCGATAACGGGCGAGTAGGTCTGGAAGCCGGCGCCATTCTCCTGATAGGTGCCGATCACGCGGTTACCAGTGACCACGACCTCCCGCACGCGGCCCGAATCGACCTCACTCAGAAACTGAGAATACGGAATCTCCCGAGAGCCCGACTGTGATGGCGCCGTCTGGAACATGCTGAACAGCGCAATCAGCAGCAGCGCAATGATCGCCCAAAGAGCGAAATTTCGAAAGTTTGGGTTCATCGAACTCCCCGGAAGTGTGTGGCAGCTCTGAAGCGGCCTTGCTTGCCCGTTAACATAGGGTTGCGGCGACTGCTTGCCAAGGCGAACAGGAGGGACTGGTTACCTTTTCCATTCCAAACCGACCCGCGGGGGCGTCGGGAACGGGCCGCATTCGAAGAATCGCCCCAGCGTACTTGCAAGCCGCAGGTCAAAGCAGGGTAGAAATCGGTCAAACGGGGAAAGTATGGGTGCGATCCTGACGGCGTGATCTGCCCCCCTCGCCTCCGGCAGCGCCCGAGCCGCCCGCATCGCCACGGACGCCGGTGCCCCCGGAAATAACTCCTGTGCCCGCTCACGATCCACCTTGGCGGAACCCACGGTGACGGTGACGGGTCCCCTGTTGGTAATGACGAAGCGGCCATCCCAGCCGAGTGCCGTCTGTGGCGGCACCGTCACGTCCGGGAGGTCGCGAGTTTCCCTGCAAAGGTAAAGGGCGTCGCGACGAAAGTCGAAGATCACGCGCCCCGCTGTGATCCGCCCCCGAGCACCCTCCCCGATCGCCTTCAAGACCCGTTCCATGCTGCTTGTTCCCGGGCCCTGAGCACGACCGCCCAGGACTGCAGCACAGACCGACAGCGCATAGCGCAGAACTGACATATCGCCACGCAATGCCGGCGGTGGAAGCCGCATCAGCGCCGCATGCTGCACAACGGCATGCTCCGCAAGCAGCAATGCCGCCGCCTCCGACAGCGACCGCCGCCGCTCGCCGGCCAAACCGATCTGCGCCGGAGGCTCTGCCGCGGGAGAGACTGGCGTCACCCGCACCCTTGCGCGCTCATAGTGCGTGTCCGCGTTGGAGGGATCGTCTATCCAGACATGCCCTCTTGAACGGAGGAAATCTCTGATCGTCGCGCGCCGCGTCTGAAGCAAGGGACGAACCAGCCAGAACCGCCGATACAGCAGGACGAGATCCGCCATGCCCGCCAGCCCGGGTCGATCAGAGCCTGCGCCGCGGGCAGCACGCATAGCCACCGTTTCCCACTGATCATCGACAGTGTGCCCGGTAACAATGAAGTCGGCGTCAGCCTCGTCGGCGGCTTGGCAGAGCAGCCCGTAGCGCGCCTCTCGTGCGGCAGCAGAAATGCCGGTCGACGGCTTTTCACCCTGCCATACCAACGTTTTATGAGGGATGCCCAGTCTCTGGCAGAGCTTCGCGACGAAAGCGGCCTCTTCCGCGGCCTCCGTCCGAAGCCGATGGTCTACGGTCGCGGCGACGAGGGTTACCTGGTCGGAAGCATGCTCGGCGAGGGCAAGCAGAAGTCCGAGCGAGTCACTGCCGCCCGAGACGGCGACAAGCAACCGCAAAGGTCGCGGCGCCTGTTGCAGAAAATTCTTGATGGCCTCGTTGATGGACAGGAATGGCCGTGTGCAGGCGATCAACGGAGATCCGATCAGCAGTTGAGCCGCTTCTGCTCCGAGGCACCCTTTGCGAGAACGGGGCGCGGTGCGTTCGGGTAGCGCTTCGGCACTTCCTTGAGCGTGGCGCAAGCGGTTTCGGAATTATCGAGCGCCGCCAGCGACATCCCGAGCTTCAGCAACATTTCCGGCGCTTTGGCGGAGGTATTATAGGCCTGATGCGCGTTGAGAAAGGTCTTGGCGGCCTCGTTGTACTTGCCCTGCGAATATTGAGCTTCGCCAAGCCAGAAGCTGGCATCCGCGGCACGCCCACCTTCGGGAAATTCGGTGAGATACTGCGTAAAGCCTTCTTCGGCCAACGCGTAGTCGCCGGACAAGACGTGGTTGTAGGCAACCTGGTACGTATCGTTCTCGTTCCCCAAGGACGCCGTCTGCTGGGGATCTGCCCCGGAACCGGTATCGACACCCGGCAAGCCGGAGGAATTGTTCAGGTTCTGATTGCGGCTCACGTTCCGCGGATTACCGTTCTGGTCGAACTCGATTGACCCCAGTGTCGTTTCCGGCGCACCAGGTGTGGCGCCGGCAGCCGGGGGCACGGCTGACGGCGCTGTCTCGATTAGTCCCGCCACGTCATCCGAAGGTGCCGCCGGCGCAGCCTGCTGCGACCTGGAAGCGGTAGCGGCCGGTTTCCCGGCCGCTCCGTTCTCGCTCTTTTCAAGCTCCTGGAAACGGAACTCGTTGTCTTCCTGCGTCTTTCGCATCTGCTCCTGCATCTGCAGAAGCTGGAAGCTCATTTCCTCGATGCGTCCGTTCAACTGACGGATTTCTTCCTCCAACTGCTGGAGGCGAACCGGATCGCCCGCTTGTGCCAACACAACAGGTGCTTGCGAGGGTGTGGGGGCCTGCCTGGTTTGACTACCGCGGTCCAAAAGCTCCGGCAAGGAAAACGCCCCGGCAGGGCTGCTCGCCACCATCAGCCCCAGCATTGCTGCCAAGACAAGTTTCTTCATGTTTTCTGTCCTGCGTTGATCTGCGCCGATTTGGCGCGACTGCAGATTTTGCCAATCCACGCCAAAAAGCAACTAAGCCCTGCGGCTAAAATCAACCGAAGTTCGGCCAAACTAAGGAGAAAGAAAAAAGGCGGCCCGATGGACCGCCTTCACAACAGCCTTGGATGATCGCGAAGTTACATCCCCGCGCCGCCCAGAACCGTCACCGCGCGGCGGTTCTGCGACCAGCAGGAAATGTCATCACACACCGCGACTGGCTTTTCCTTGCCGTATGAAATCGTGCGCATACGGTTGGCTGGAACGCCCCGCGCTGCAAGATATTCCTTGGTCGCGGCTGCGCGACGTGCACCAAGTGCGAGGTTATATTCACGCGTGCCGCGCTCGTCGGCATGGCCTTCGATCGTGATCGCGTAATTCGGGTAGCGTCCGAGCCACTGAGCCTGGCGATCCAGCGTCTGCTGCGCATCGGCACGAATGGACGTCGAATCGGTATCGAAGAAGATCCGGTCACCGACATTCACGGTGAAGTCCTGCTGTGAACCCGGCGTCGCGGCGCCTGCACCACCCCCAAGACCGAGCTCCCCGGCATTGTTGGGCAGGTTCTTCTTGTTGGCGCAGCCCGCAAGAGCAAGGGCCATTGTCAAAGCAATCACCGCAGGATTGCGAGCGAGGGTCTGCATGCGGCTCATCGCCGAAGTATCGGTGCGGCTCATGGCCGGTCTCTCCTTAGATCAACGTAACAGAGTTGCCAGACTCTAACCGAGGGCAGTTAACGCCATTAGAAGGCAGATGGTTAACAAACCGATTCGATGTCCCTTTCGTCGCTCCTTTTCAGGAGAATGGGGCGGCAAAGAGGCGAGCAGAAGGCGACGCCCCAGCTCTTCGCCACCTTTGCCATCATTCGAGAAGTGGAGACCAGGCCGGGTCCGATGCATAAGCCGGCGTCTTAATCTGCTGCTCATTGTAGCCGGTCAGGTCGATCGAGTAGAGCTGCGGGCCGCCAGCGCCAGCATTCTGGCGGAAGAACATCAGGACGCGGCCATTGGGAGCCCATGTGGGTCCTTCATTGTGGAAGCCCGTCGTAAGGATGCGCTCGCCCGATCCATCCGGCTTCATGACCCCGATGGAGAATTTTCCGCCTGACTGCTTGGTGAACGCGATGAGATCCCCGCGCGGCGACCAGACTGGTGTTGAATAGGACCCGTCGCCGAAGGAAATACGCGTCTGGCCGGAGCCGTCGGCACCCATGACGTAGAGCTGCTGACGCCCACCCCGATCGCTTTCGAAGACGATGCGCGTGCCGTCTGGCGAATAGGACGGCGAGGTATCGATCGCTGCCGTGTTGGTCAGCCGCGTCGTGGTGCGCGAACGGAGATCCATTGTATAGATATTGGAATTACCTTCCTGCTGAAGGCTCATGATCACCTTTTGCCCGTCCGGAGAGAAGCGTGGAGCGAAGGTCATTCCTGGGAAGTTGCCCACGACCTCCCGCTGTCCCGTCTCCAGTTGCAGCAGGTAGACGCGGGGCTGGTCGCCCTCGAAGGACATGTAGGTGACCTCCTGCCGGTTCGGCGAGAAGCGCGGTGTCAGCACGATGTCATTGCC
>DASYHX010000139.1:0-13216 GCA_035998065.1 Pseudorhizobium sp. | reverse complement strand
GTTGTTGGAGATGATGAAGCCGGCTGTCAAAGTGGCTGCCGTTAGCGCCACAAGAAGCGGCTGCCAAACGCTTTGCCCATGTTTGGAACTAGGAAAGAAGGTGGAAGCGGCAAAAAAGGCCAGCGCAGGAAGCATGAACATGTAGACCCGGAAGATTGCTTCCCCTCCATAGGAGGTCATCACGAAGACTGGCAGCGGCGAGATAAGAATGATCAGCAAGGACCAATCTGTTTCCTTGGCGCGGAGCCGGCGAGTGAGCCCCGTCACAGCCAAAAGCACCATTCCGATGGTGAGCGCGCGGGAGACAATGGACACAATCGCCTGGCCCTCACTGACTTGGCGCAAATCCACCAGGCTGCCGGTAGCATTAAGGAACGCTGCACCGAATCTTTGCAGCTCCCCTGCGAGGGATTGCGAGACAAAGGGAGCCGCAAAGTAGAGGTTCCAGAAAACAACGAGAACTGCGGCAAAGGCTGCAAAGCCCACGTCGAGCCTGCGGATAGCAGCTAATCCGACGAGGCTCGCCGCGAGGACAAGTGGTGTTAGCTGGTGACTTGTTACAATGACCGCCGTGATGGCCAGAAGCAAAACTGTGGCGACCAAGACTTCCCCCTTCCCAGCCAAGGTCGATGGCCAAGAAGCTGGCAGATTGACCGCTCCAGGCTCGGGCAATCGAGTTGCAAGAGGACCTTCGCCCGTCCGTGGCTCCGGCCAGCAGCGTGCGAGGGGACCTGTGCACAAAAACATTGCGATCAAATAGAGAAGAAAGGTTGCTGCCTGGGGTGAAAAATAGTCCTGCCCAATCCAATTTCCGGCGAGAAAGAAAAATAGAGCCAGGTAGATCAGCCGATTGTCCTTGGTGAAATTTGAAAGCAAAGCGTACAAGGCCAGGAGATTGGCAATGGCAAAGGCAGGCGGCGCGTATGCAGCTACGGCAGCAATCTCTAGAGGCTCCCATGAAAATCGCTGCGCAATCCACGCCCAGGCTATGAAGAATCCAGGCCAGTTGTGATACGCCGACAAATACGTTGCGTCGCGATCAACGCCGCCGTGGCGAATGATGTAGTCGACAATCCCGATGTGTTTCCACGCCCATGAATAGCGTAACGTCTCATAGGTGTATGCAGGGACCAAGTGGAGAGCGGCTACGAGGGCGACCAGAAAGAGCCACGGCAGGATGGTTCGGTGAAGGCTCCCGGTCAAGGAAAGGGAGAAGCCTCCAACGAGCAGTGCCAGAGCAAGCCAGGAGCGCCAATCCAAGATAGACATAAGGCCGAGATCCGCCAGAGCGTCCGGATCCAAACGAAGCGCGCCGGCAATGCAAATCAAGCAGCCTGCTATTAGCAGGCCGAGAGACACCAGTAGCCGGCTCTGGACGAACCCGGGCACCGCCACTGGAGCACTGTCCGCGCTGTGAATTGTCATCTCGCTCTCCTCAAATTGCGCGCCTTTGGAAGCCATCGAGGACCCAGTCGACATTTGCCATGCGCCAGAGCAGGTTCTCGCGGTATCGTCCCGACTTGCTCAAGTTGGAATGCACATGCGTTAGCCAGGCCAGCGTAGCCATTACGAGTGGTGGCTGTTTTGTTGGAGGCAGATCCCGGTCCGGCCGGAAGCGGAAGGGAGGGCCCTGACAGGACAGTAGCTCCGCGGTGGTATGGCCGAACTCAGTGCCGCGGCGCGCGTGCTCGGCAGTCAAGGCCAGGTGCCAAGCATCCAGCAGGTGCGGTCCGTTGTCTGCTGCGCCGTCCCAGTCAATTATGCCGCAAACTTTCGCAGCTGCACCGACATCCGGGCCAACGTCGAATAATATGTTTCCTAGGCTATAATCGCCGTGATGCCACCCCAGTGAAATCTTGCGTCCCGACCAGTATCCATACTGGATTTCGTGGATACGCCGAATTGCAGTATCCGCCTTCTTGGCTGCTGAACGGGTACGACTGAGAGACGCAACCCTCGCCAGCGGCTCATCTATCCACTGCCGGAGCCACTCTTTGGAGATCATCACATCGCGCGCGTTGCTGGCATGTATGGCGGCTATAGCGGCACAGGCTTGCGGCAGGAGCCCAAATTCATCAGAGTGGCCCAGGAAAATGGAACGCCCATTCGTGCCAGGCATGGACCGCTGCACGATGAAGCGATGACCCTCCTGTTCCCCATCCGCTAGAATCTCTGGAAGCAGGTGAACTTCCGGAAGATCCCTTAGGTCGTGTCGCAGTCTGGCTACCGCTTTGACATGACGGTCAAGGGCCGTGCGGCCTGCTTCGGTCGCGGTTCGCTTCAGATAGACGGAGCAGACGCCACGCGACCCGGCCACCCTTAAAGTCTGGCAGTCGTTGTCGAAGGATGCCAACCGTCGGGCCGTCAGGTTAGCAGCTTCCTCATCCATAACGAGCGCTACCATTTGCGCCTCACCAGGGCGGAGGGAAACTCGCGGCCGCCGCTGCTTGCGACGCACAACATGTAACAGCCGGCCTACAGAAGAAGCAGAAAGAAGCATGAACTCCTTCATTCGCGAAGGATTGGCCAGAGACTCAGCTATTGCGATCGCGAGGAAGACTACCGTATGAGCTGAGAACCAGGCAAAGCCGAATCCAGACACCCCATGTAGTGGTACGAGCATCTTGGCAGCCGAAAAAAAGAGACACACCGTCGCGATCTGAACAAGGGCAATACGACCAGTTTTCCCAACAGATCTTGCCATCGCAATGTAGATCGTTACCAACCCCCACGGTATTGTCGATAGGACCAGGAGGCGGAGCAACACCACATTGTCCTGAGCGTAGCTCCCGCCAAAGACAAGAAGAACATACGGAGCCAGAACAGCGATTGCTGATGCCGTCAGCAGTAAGAGACCTGCAACTGTCGTGACTGACTGAGCACTGAGAACCTTGCGCAATGATGGATCAGCAGCTGCTTCCGCAACCATCGCGATCCCGAATGAGCGCGATATCAGGTACACGGAGTAGGTAATCGCCCAGGCGATGGAGTAACCGGCCGCCGCACCCGCTCCCGCGAGCTGTAAAACAAGCATCGGAGCTATACCGACGCCGACCATCATAGCAATGGTCGCCAGATAGTCCCATCCCATCATCCCGGCAATCTCGCCGACCTTTGGGTTCTGCGTAGCGACAATGTGCGCCATGTCGGGCACAAAATGGCCCGCAACCAGCAAATTCACCACCGGTATAAGCAGGAAAGCCGGCAACACCCAAGCAAGAAAAGGCCCAAGCTCCGCCCATTGCGTTCCAATGAAGGCTGCGAGAAGAATGATCTTGCCCGTCGAAAACAACCCGTTTTCCACTGGTACCCAGACAGACTGCCTCAGGCCTGACAACACGCTGTCCTGAAGATTGAAAATGGTCCACACGACGGTGCAGAGCACGAAGCCGGCCGCTGCCGGCAAGGACGACAAAGCCTTGGTTAATTCAGGCGCCACCCACTGTAGGGCAAAGATGAACATGCTTGCAAATATCGCAGCTGATCCAGACGCGACCAGGTAGGAGATCAAGATGATCCGGCCCGCGTTGCGGCCCGTTCCAGCCAAAGTCCGGTTCAAGAAATTGCCCAGGTTCAACTGCGATAGGTTTGCAAGCGTAATCATGCTGCTGATCAACACGGCGTTCAGACCGAGGACTTCCGCTGTGTAAAGTCGGGCGGCAAGAATCCAATAGCCAAGTCCCAATATGGACGAGAGTGCGGCACTGACAATGAGCGCTAGGCCGTTGCGTGTCATGGAATTCGCAAGAACAGTGCGAAGCCAGCCTTCCTGCAGCCTGCTGGACGACATCGGATAAGGAAAAGCTAGCCTAGCCATCATCCAGCCTCTTCCAAATCCGAATATAGTCGATCAAAAAATCCGCAGGAAAAACTGTCGTGGCCTCCGGGCTCCCCGGCCACTCGCCCCCAACTGCGAGATTGAGTAAAACATACATCGGCTCGTGAGAGATGTGCTCCTTGACAGAATAGCGCCACTTCTCCTGCCCATTGAAATACCAGATGATGGCCTCTGGCTGCCAGTCCACGGCGAAAACATGGAAGTCTTTGCTCATGTCCGGCACGAGGGCTTCGCTGCCCGGACCTTGGCTCTTCCCGTCTTCGTCGCGGTAATGGATATGCATCTCGAGCGTATCTGGCGCGTGTCCAAGCACTTCCATAACGTCTATCTCAGGCTTGGACTTGTGGGTACTCGGGAGCAGCCAGAATGCTGACCAGAGCCCCCGACCTGCAGGAACTTTGGCCCGAATTTCGAAGTAACCGTAAGTGGTGGCGAAGCGGTCTGGCTCAGGGCGCTCAGAGTAGCTGCGTCCGCTGGTTACCATGCCGCTCGTGTAGTCGTAGGTCCTGCCTTTATAGCCCGGGACTGGTTCACGCTTGGCGCGCAATACCAGATTGCCATCAGCAACGAGGACGTTGTTTGGCATGTACCACTGCAGCTCACTATTTCCCAGATTGGTGCAGCCGTTGTCATCCCACCAGTAGCAGCGGGTCCATTTCTCCGACGCCGGGGGGGCATCGAAGTCATCGGAGAAGACGAGTTCCCATTCACCCCTTACGCCGTAAGGGCTGTGTGCCGCAGCCTCGCTTGCACACCAGGGCAAGGCTGCCACTGCAGCAAGCAGAGATCGCCGAAAGCTCTTCATAGCCAATTGTTCAGCCATCGCTCATACCCAGCATCTTCTTAGCAGCGCTGCGAAGGGCGGCGTCAATCTGGCTGATAGGCAGCCTCTCATGGCGCAGTTCCCAATAGTCGACACCGATTGCACCGAATTTCTCCTTGAAGTCGGCCAAGGACTTGGATCGACCGGTTTCACCCATGTGATACGTTGTGCACCCGCTCCGGCATGCTTCCTCGATCGCTGCGGCTTGAAGCAGGTAGTTGGCGGAGGTCGGTGCGGCGAGCGTCTTGTCCATAGCGCCGCGCGTATAGTGCGCATTGCGACCGAACAGAACGAGGATGGCAGCGACCGGGCGACCGTCACGCCGGGCCAGGAATATCTTCATCTGCGGGCCAAGCGCCTTTGAAATCGCCAGAAACTTCCACAGGGGATCACGGCGCTTTCCACGAAGACGTGCGACGAACGCAGGCTCTTTTTGTTGCGCCGCCCATCTGTCAAACGATCGGGTCAAGAGCGTATGGAAGTCACGAACCAGCTCGGGTTCCGACCCGCCGACCAGCTCGAGGCCTGCCGCCTCTGCAATTTTCAGATGCCGTCGTGCATTGGACGAGAAACGTTTGGCCCGAATGGTCGCGAAATCCTCCGTCAGCGTCAACACATGCGCACGTCTTGGCACCAAAAGCCAAGGTCTCCCTTTCACCACGTGCCAGTCATCAGACAAAAGCGGGTTGGGCCGGATGGAGATTTGCAACGCATTGCAGGCCTCCAGGTCCGCGGCAACGAGACGATAGTGTGCGGACGTTAGCGGTCGATCCGACAAAAGACCGCCAAATCCCCAGGCAGCAGGCGGCGAAGAAAGGCACCGAAGAGCTGTGGGAAGACCCTTGCGGGCGAACAGCGGCAAGATGGCTCGGCAACCATCGGTAAAATTGTAGAGCCTGCTGTGATCGCAGTAGCTGCCGGTGGATAGGAGAGCTTCCGTCCAATCGGGCGCTTGCGTTGGCAGTGCGAAGGGATCGCACCCCCCAATCTCGTTCCACTGAGTACGAGAGGCGGGGGAAACGACGTGGTTTATCCTTAAGCCAGTGCTTGGCGCGCTGTGCGCATCAAACAGCCGGTATGCGGAGGCCTCGTGCGGCGCCGCTTCCATTTTTGGCTCCGATGGCTCGGCTTTCATCATGAAAGGCCTGAAGCGTTCATGAGATGAGATTTTCGAGGCGGCGTCAACCAGGAAATATTGGTTGCTAATTTTTCTTTACTGAATTAATCTAAATGCGATCGGTTCCGAAGAAACCATTTTCTTGCGGCGGGCTCATATGCGCGCATTGTTACTTTACATGTCCGTATTTTGCTTAGGCGCTACAAGTGCTGTGCACGCCAGCCTTAAGCTAGACCTTTCCAACGTGTTGGACACTTCGCTGCGTCAGGCAATCGTGGGTAGCCTTAACCCCATATCGGACCCCGCTTGGTCGGATATTACTGGAGATCAAGAGCGCGAGCTTCTTCGGCTCACGCAGTTGATGCAAGCGCTTGGATACATCGACGGGCACGTCAGGAAGCATCGAAAAGATGACGAATTGCAGCTGACACCAAGACCAGGAAATCTCTACAATCTTGGCTACGTCGCGGTCGAAGGCGTTCCCCCCTTCAATCCCTCCGAATTCAATGCAAAGCTTCGGCTGCGCACGGAGAGGTATGTAGGGCAGGTCGCTCGCTCCGATATCCTCTCCGACATTGGCCGCAAGATTATGCGTGTCTATGCAGAGAGCGGATATCCGGCAGCCAAGATCCAAAACGTTGAGCTGCGCAAGCATCCCCGAGCACGCATGGTCGGACTTCATGTTACGATAGAAGCGGGTGAGCGAGCCCGTTTCGGAAACATCATTTTCTCAAAGGGAGGGGCAGTTGAAGAGTTGGGACCTGCGGACCAATTCGATCGCCTGAACTACCATCCTGCGGTGATCGAAACGCTACATGAGCAGATCGAGAGCTCCGGTCGCTTTCGTCGCGCGTCGTTGTCGATTCAACCGCGTCCCGGCGAGCCGGGCGTGGTCGACATCGCTGCGAAACTGACGCGAAAGAACCAGAGTGAAGACGATCTCGCCAGCCATGGCCGGATCGGCTTCGGGGTTCTTGCCGCCTGTTGCGTTATGCTTGCTGTACGGCAGGCATTTATTTCGATTTCGCATAGAACCGCGCGTCGTTTGTCGACATCGGCAGACGCAGTGGTCGCGGTCGCGTTGCTACTCGGAGCAGCCCTGGCTATTGGACGGGCAACCTTTCTCATTGGCTGAGAAGCTTTTCAACTCACGTCGCCTACTTCGATTGCTCATCCGGTGCAGAGCTGGAACCGCCCGGGTTTTCGCGAGAAAGACGTCCAATGATGATGCCGTCCTTTGGAGTGGTGCGAGTCACCACTGCCTCCGTGATCAGTGCATCTATTTTTTGTTTAACATCGTCTTGACGACGACGTGCGTCATCGACTCGACTGTGCCAGTCGGACAAGTTGGCTGGGTCAGCCGGGCGCTCCATCGCCAGTGCGATGTCAAGCTCCTTCGAGGCGCACGCCCATTCCTCCATCAGAGAGGCCCAGCTTTCGACGATGTCACTTTCCTTCGCGATCATCTGTGACTCCAGCGCTCGAACACGTGATCGACCGAGCAAACTATGTCACCATTGGGCCCAGGTTGTGAAGTATCGCTTGCCGAAACCATGACACTGTTGCCAAACGATCTCATCGCTCTACGTTTGAAGTTCTACGATAAGACGATTTCGCAAGCTCATTAAGCAGCAGCGAGAGGAGACGCGGCAGGTGGCAAGCTGGTCAGCGGCTCTCCTTCCGTGTGTTACAACAAGGCGGCTAACGCCTCTGCAGTTTGCGGGGCGAACGGCCCAGAAGCGCAAACCTTTTCCGCTCCGCGCTTGCGGCAATAGGACATCATCGCTCGAATGGTCGGCTTCCAACCAGCCTTGTTGACGCCCATATATCCAGCGTGCGCGAGCTTGAACCGAAGCAGATCGAAATACAGGTCAGGAACATCCGCTCGCAGATCCTTGAAGAAACGGTGACGCAGGGAAAGAGGGAGTTCATCAAGCTTCCGGGCCAAATGGCTGGCGTCGCGTATTTTCCCTCTCGATGCGCTTAGTAGAAGTTCCTGATAGAGCCGTGGGGATAGGCCAAGTGAAGGCAGAATTGGCTTTAGCATCGATGCCGCTTTGGCCTTGTCGGGACGCACCAGCCGGCCATAGCCATCGGTTAGCCCATTGCGATAGATTTCGACCAGCCTCAAACGGGCTGCCATACTACCGGTGTCGGCCATCCGGTGCAGGCGACGAAGACCCGCTTTGACGTCTTTTCTTATCCCCGTACCACGAAGGTGTGCATCGGCAATGGCCACGCCAGCCTTATCCATTCCGTTCTTTGCCAGCCTTTCCAGTTGTTCAAGCCCGGCCTTTGCCGTCCGGGTTTGCGCCAACTGCGCTTTGGCCAGAGCCAACTCACCGAACAAGTCACCGGCGTCGGCAGCCGCTTTGTAGTAAGTAATAGCCTTCTTCAGCTGGCGACGGCCAAAGTAACCATTATAGTAAAAATCACCTAGCCGAAGCATTGCATCAATGCGGCCTTGGGTCGCCGCCTTGCTCCATGCCGCAACCGCTCCGTCGATGTCGATCATCGGAACGCCTGTGTTGAGCTTCAGGTCCCCCTCGGTCACCAAAGCTGATGCGCGTCCTGCGGCCTTGGCCGTTTCGAGCCGGGAAATAGCTCCGGCTGCATCAGGAACCATTCCCTCACCATAGGCCTGAAAGATTGCCAGCTCTTCGGTTGCGGCACGACTGCCGGCAGCCTCTGCGCGCTGGAAGGCAGCGACTGCTTTTCCGGCGTCATAGGGAACAATTTCACCTTGACGATAATACTGGCCAATCCTGAGCATCGCCTCGACGCTCCCTCGGTCGGCAGCGAGACCCAGGCTCACAAGAGCTTGAGCCGGATCAGGCTTATCGCCGTACGAACCCAACTGGACGTCTGCCAAAAAAAGGAGCGCTGAAACCTGTCCTTCCGCAGCCAACGCCTGAAGTCGGGCCAACGCGTCGCTCCTCTTCAATCCTGTTTCTGTGAACTTATAGGGCAGCATGCTCAGGGCGAGCTTCGCCTCTTCGCTGCCGGCCTGTTCCGCACGGCGATAATAGAAGAGGCCCTTTTCCATATCGTGCTGGACTGCCCTCCCCTCAATATACATCTGTCCTAACCGCAGATAACCCCTGGCGGAATCAACTGGATTGGCCGGGAGGCCGGACTGCGCAAAAGCGCGGTTCAGCTCACACGAGGTTGTGATCCAAAGGATGCCTAAGGCCAGGACGAAATTTGCAAATGTGTTCCAGCCCCGCGAGCTGCTGGTGAGTCGTTTAAAGGCCATCGGACTGGTCTCCCGGCGCATGGAGTCCCGCCGCTTGCAAGTAGTAGCGGGCAGCCTTGGTACCATCCACAGACACGCCTATTCCGTCACGGTAAAGGTCGCCGAGCCTGAGGTAGGCGGCCGGGATGCCCGCCGCGCCGGCCCGTTCGAACGCCTCTAAGGGAGTAATCAGCGTCTCAGACTGACTAGCGTCAATCTTCAACAAGGCATCTCCGAGAGACAGAAACGCTGAAGGGTCGCTCTTAGCTATTGCCAGCATCAATGCCACACCACGGGCAGGATCGCGGTGCCGGGGCGTACCGGCGATGAAGATCTCGCCCGCCCGCAGGGCTGCCTCTTTGTTCCCTTTCTCTGCCGCCGCGACATAGCTCCTCAGCGCAGCCCCCTCGTCGGCCGCGGCAACGCCCATGATTCCTGTTCGCGTCAGATCGGCGAAGAGGACCACAGCATCCGTCAATCCACCCGTTGCAATACGACGAATGTCCTCAAATGCTGCCCTTGCCTCCTCCTGTGTGCCGGTATCACGGATCATCAGTTCATTGGCTTTCAGGCGTGCAGCCAAATCATCCCGAAGAGCAGCAGTCTGGTAGTACTTCAGTGCTTTTTCGGGTTCGCGAGGAACAAGCGTCCCCGATGAAAATATGTCGCCCAGCAGTACCGTGGCCCGCAGATCCCCCAGTGTGTGAGCCTGCTCATAGGCGGCGATTGCGGCACGAGGATTGGCCAGATGGGATGGCCCGAAGGCAAAAAGATCTCCAAGAGAGTAAGCAGCGGGCGCATAACCTTCCGATGCCATCGCTTGTAGCATAGCGATTCCGGTTTCAGGTCTGGCAGCAGTGCCTTGGCCATGGATCTGCATCACTGCTGTACGTAGCTTAGCAGAGCGGCTACCTTGCTCAGCGGCGTGCGTATAAAGCTCGTAGGCCCGCCGGAGATCAAAGCTCTCTGCTGACTGTTTGCGGTCAGAATAAAAATCGGCCAATGCGACCTTGCCTTCCGCGCCAGCGGTGTTTCCCAGCGCTTTAAGCCTTGCCACTGCACGCGCTCGATCAGCGGGAACGCCATCGCCTGCCAACAGCATCCGTGCGGCGCGAACCGCAGCATGAGTGTCACCCTTGGCGCCGGCTTCGTCGAACAGACGATACGCCCTTTCCGCATCCCGATGAACGATCTTGCCGTTGTCATACAGGGCAGCCAAACGGGAAAGACCACGTACTTCGCCTGCATCCACTGCTTGTTGCCAGGTGGAGATCGCCGCTGACGCATCGGCGGATCCCAGATCACCGGAGGCATAAAGATCGCCCAACATCAACATGGCTGTGGCCACACCGGCGTCTGCCGCGGCCTTGAGCTCAACATGCGCTGCCTGCCGATCGATCGCCGTCCCCTCTCCGCGCAGCATCATATCGGCGAGCCGCCAGCGAGCGCTTTGGTAGCCAAGGTCGCGCGCCTTGGAAAAGTAAGAAAAAGCGGCATTCAGATCCTTCGGAACGACCGAGCCCTCTCGATACAGCTCGCCCAGTCGAACAAGCGCTTCCGGATCTCCCAGGCCTCCAGCAACCTGATACGCAGAGACCGCGCGCGGACCATCCGGGTTGGCTGCTCCACCACGCTCGACCAGTTTAGTGGGATCGACAACGGCAACCGTGACAGCACCAGTCGACGCCCGCCGAACCTCAGCCAGGAACTGCTCCACATCTCGCAGTTCGCCGGGCGGGAGGCGGCCGTTGCGGTATAAGTCTCCGAGCTCGCGATAGGCCTTCGCGATCGGCGAAACCTGTTCTTGCGGCCAGCGCGCAACAGTCTCCATGGCACTGCCGCGACTGCTCCAACAACCGAGCGCCAGCAGGAGAAAAAGTCCGCGGCTGACGTTATATGTGAAACCGGTCATGGGTATCCTCCTAGGATGCAAGAGGTGGGGAACGGTTGTCGAAGACTTGCCGCACTCGTCGAATTTGCCGCCAACCAAAAACTGCTGGCGGACAGGTGGCCGGCGCGATAGGTAGGCCTGTTCCGGCAAGAAAGCGTGCGATGGTGCTCAGCGTCATTGACTGTTCCATGATGATCCTGGACAGCTGATATGGATCTTCTCGGCTTGAGCTGAGCGCATGACGGACGCCGCAAGCGGCAAGGAAACCCGCCTGCGACACCATTTGTCTTATCAGGTGAGTGGAGTAACCGTGCGGGTAGGCGAAGCTGTGAACAGGCCGACCGATAGCGTCTTCGATCGCATCGCGCGAGCCGAGGATCTCTTGTCGTGCCTCCCTGCGCCCAAGTAGGTCGAGTTGCAAATGACTGACGCTGTGTGCCCCGATCTCGACCCCCGCATTGGCCAAGTCGGCGATCTCCCGCCAAGTGAGCATGGGCCGATCACCTTGGCCTAGATGCGACAGCCAACATGCTGTTTTTCCGACATGACCGGAGGTGACGTAAAGCGTTGCCGGAAAGCCGAATTTTGCCAGAATGGGCATGGCGTATACCAGAAAATCCGCCAAGCCGTCGTCGAAGGTAATCATCACACTGTTTGCCGGGAGGCTTTGCCCGGAAGCTCTCGCCGAGGCAAAAGTCCCCACTGCTATCGGCACAAATCCCTCGTCTTGCAGCAAAGCGAGATGAGCTTCGAAACAGGCTGGCGTCACCACCCAGCGGCTGTAGGTCTTCGGCCGATCCACATCAATGCTGTGATACAAAAGAATAGGGATGGGACGCTGGTCAGTCATTCGTGTCCACCCCAAGTCTGGTTCTAGTTGCAAGCGTATCACGTCGTTTTTCGGTCTTGCTGGAGAGGCCTCGGCGACTGCTGAAATACGCAAAAGGCCCGCATAGGATGCCGATCCGCTCAAGCCAGATGAAGGAAAGAGGATAGTCCCTCGGCAGTCTTGCTAGCTTCGCAGAGCTAGAGCTCGTCATATGAGCGATCCCCTCCGGTAGGCCCCTGAGGAGCCGCCAGATCAAGCCCGGCCGTCGTGAGATCACCGAGGCGAGATAGGCGCCGAGGCCAACCCCGTAGTTAAAGGCTTGCCTTTGCATGCCTGCCTCATCGCGTCGATGTTGGTGCCAGGTGATGGCTGCCGGTTCGTAGACGATTGCTTGCCCAGCCAAGATGGTTAAAGCAAAGCTGTTGAGATCATCGCCTCCTCGCGCTTTTGTCCCGGCACCCAACGCTGGATCAAACAAGCCGATTTTCTCGAGTGCATTGCGCCGAAATGCCATGGCCGCACCAGAGCCGAATTGACCGGCAGCAAGCGGATAAAGAGTTGCCGGACCGACAGGCTTTGATGTCAGGTCAAAGCGGCGCCGATAGAAGCCTTTTGAGAAGCCACCATGACACTCTGTCCAGTACTGGGCGCGCGTCTCCAGTTCCATCGGCAGGATCAGGCCCGTCACGCAACCGACATCGTCTCCTCCGGATTCGAAAGCCGAGACAATTGCAGCTACCCAACCGCGATCGCAGATGACATCGTCATCGGTAAATGCAAGTAGCGGATGGCGAGCAACATGCACACCTGCATTATGTGCGTGAGCCAGGCCGGGACGAAGCTCCCGCACATATCGAACATGATGGCTGAACTTGTCGTCAATCAATCGGCTCGTTCTGTCGTCGGATGGGGCATTGTCGACCACGATGATCTCGAAGTCGGGATAGTTTTGATCCCTCAAGCTTTCCAGGCAGCGGTTCAATTGGCTCGGGCGGTTTCGCGTTGCTACGATGACGCTTACCGGAACCGGGTGAAGGGGATATGTTGGGCCCTGAACAGGTATTCGTTTGACATGCGTGCTCAAGAGCCATCGCAGCATCTGGGTGTCATGCAGTGGACGAATAGCCGGCAGTTCGACCGTAGCAGCAGGGCGACCTTCCTTTTTGACCAAAACGAAGACGCCCCCCAGTTCACGTGACCTGCTGGTCGCACCGAGCAAGCGCCCTTCGGCTGGCTCATCAAGATTGAGCTCAACAATCGGTAATGGTTCAAAGTGATCGGCAGAACTGGTTTGGCCTCCCCGCAGGAACCTGAAGTGCACGTAACCGACAATGGTTTGCGATAAACCTACCACCATGGCTGCAGCGCGAGAGAAGCCGGATACATTTCCCCGCAAAGCGTCAGCCAATCCGGATAGGATCCCGCTCGGCAGGGTCTTCCAAAGGTAGTGGCGCTCGCTGGATAAGCCCTGAGCGCCACCATT
>DASYHX010000070.1:0-5602 GCA_035998065.1 Pseudorhizobium sp. | reverse complement strand
GCAGAAGGTACGATACCTGCCCGGGCTGATTTCTGGCGAACATGTAGGGAGCCTTGCCATGTCCGAGGCGGGCGCTGGTTCCGACGTCGTATCCATGCGGTTGCGGGCCAATAAGGTGAAGGGCGGCTATCGGCTGAACGGCACCAAGTTCTGGATCACCAACGCACCTTACGCGCAAACGCTAGTCATTTATGCCAAGACCGAACCCGAGGCAGGACGGAAGGGAATTACCGCCTTCCTCGTTGAGAAGGATTTCCAGGGGTTCGCCATAGGCCAGAAGATCGACAAGGTCGGCATGCGCGGCTCACCAACAGCCGAGCTCGTGTTCGAAGACTGCTTCGTGCCGGACGAGAACGTCTTGGGTCCGCCGAACGGCGGAGTGAAGGTGCTTATGTCCGGGCTGGACTACGAGCGTATCGTGCTCTCCGGCGTACAGCTTGGCATAATGCAGGCCTGCTTGGATGTTGTGCTGCCCTACGTCCGCGAGCGCAAGCAGTTTGGCGTATCGATCGGCAGCTTCCAACTCATGCAGGCCAAGATCGCGGACATGGTCGTCTCGCTCAATTCTGCCCGGGCTTACGTCTATGCCGTTGCGCGTGCCTGCGATGCCGGCAGGACCACACGGCAAGATGCAGCAGGCGCGATCCTTTATGCCTCCGAAAGTGCCGTAAGGGTTGCCGAACAGACCGTCCAGGCGCTAGGCGGCGCAGGCTATACCAAGGACTGGCCCGTGGAGCGCTACTGGCGGGATGCCAAACTACTCGACATCGGCGCAGGAACAAATGAAATACGTCGAATGCTGATCGGACGCGAGGTCATCGGCGTGGGAGGCGCAACCTGATGCCGCCCATCCACACCATGATCGACCGGACCTCCGATGGCTTCAAGGCGAACGAAGCGCATAATCGCGGGCTTGCCGAGGAACTGCGGCAGAGGGTAGCGACCGCTGCACTCGGCGGATCAGAGCGTCACCGCGAGCGCCATGTGGCGCGAGGAAAGCTTCTGCCGCGCGACAGGGTGCAACGACTTCTGGATCCCGGCTCCCCCTTCCTTGAGATCGGCCAACTGGCAGCTGGCGGCATGTATGAAGACAAGGCACCAGGCGCCGGGTTGATCGTCGGCATCGGGCGAGTTTCGGGTCGCGAGTGCATGATCGTCGCGCATGATGCGACCGTGAAAGGCGGCGCCTATTTTCCCATGACGGTAAAGAAGCATTTACGGGCGCAGGAGATCGCATGGGAAAACTGTCTCCCCTGCATCTACCTCGTGGATTCAGGCGGGGCCAACCTTCCCCATCAGTCCGAGGTTTTTCCTGACCGCGACCATTTTGGCCGGATCTTCTACAATCAGGCTCAGATGTCGGCGGCAAGCATACCGCAGATCGCTTGCGTGATGGGAAGCTGCACTGCCGGGGGCGCGTATGTACCGGCCATGTCGGACGAAACGGTGATCGTGCGCAGCCAGGGCACCATCTTCCTCGCCGGGCCGCCTTTGGTGAAGGCTGCCACGGGCGAGACCATCTCCGCTGAAGAACTGGGGGGAGCCGAAACGCATGGGCGCAGGTCCGGCGTTGTGGATCATGTCGCCGAAAACGACGAGCATGCGTTGATGATCGTGCGCGACATCGTCGCCACGCTCAACCGCGCAAAGAAGCCGGATATCCAAATCGCTGCCCCAAGCCCTCCTCTGCTCGACGTGACGGAGCTTTACGGCATCGTGCCGCAGGATGTGAGAACGCCCTATGAGGTGCGGGAAGTCATCGCGAGGATCGTTGACGGCTCGGAGCTTCAGGAATTCAAGCCTTTGTACGGATCGACCCTCGTTTGCGGGTTTGCGCGCATCTGGGGCATCCCCGTCGCTATCCTTGCCAATAACGGTGTTCTATTCTCCGAAAGCGCATTGAAGGGCGCGCACTTCATTCAACTCGCCTGCCAGCGACGAATCCCGCTGCTTTTCCTGCAGAACATCTCCGGTTTCATGGTCGGTGGAAAATATGAAGCGGAGGGCATTGCCAAACATGGCGCGAAGCTGGTCACCGCAGTCGCAACGGCCTCCGTCCCCAAGATCACGGTGCTGATCGGCGGCAGTTTCGGCGCGGGAAATTACGGCATGTGCGGCCGTGCCTACCAGCCCCGCTTCCTGTTCTCGTGGCCGAACGCGCGGATCTCGGTCATGGGTGGTGAACAGGCGGCTGCGGTTCTCGCATCCGTTCACCGCGACGCCGAGATCTGGAGCACGAGCGAAGCGGAAGCCTTCAAAGCGCCGGTCCGCCAGAAATACGAGGACGAGGGCAACCCTTACTATGCAACCGCGCGCCTTTGGGACGATGGCGTTATCGATCCTGTACAGACGCGTGATGTGCTGGGCTTGGCCTTCTCCGCCACCTTGAATGCGCCGATTCCGGAGCAGGCCCACTTTGGCCTGTTTCGAATGTAGGCGGAAGGGAGGAGATGGTGATCGAGAGCCTGCTGATCGCAAACCGGGGGGAGATCGCGCGAAGGATCATCCGCACGGCCCGCCGGCTTGGCCTGCGCACTGTAGCTGTTTATTCTGACGCCGATGCGGCGATGCCCTTCGTACAGGAAGCTGACGATGCGGCACGGATCGGGCCAGCTCCTGCGCTCGAAAGCTATCTGCGCCACGACCGAATTCTTGAAGCTGCACGGCGGACCGGAGCGCAGGCGATCCACCCGGGCTACGGCTTTCTTTCAGAAAATGCCGACTTCGCAGACGCTGTGATCCATGACGGCTTGGTCTGGATCGGCGCACCACCCGCTGCCATCCGTGCAATGGGTTTCAAGGATGCCGCAAAGGCGCGAATGACGGCGGCAGGTGTACCCGTGACACCCGGCTATCAGGGCGAAGACCAGGATCCGGCACGGCTTCAGCGGGAGGCGAACGTCATCGGCTATCCCGTCCTCATCAAGGCGATTGCCGGCGGCGGCGGAAAGGGCATGCGTCGGGTCGATAGCGCAGAGGACTTTCCGGCAGCACTTGCGGGTTGCCGGCGGGAAGCATCCTCTTCCTTCGGCAATGACCGCGTGCTGATAGAGAAGTACATACAGTCGCCGCGCCACATCGAGGTTCAGGTGTTCGGTGACATCTATGGGAATGTCGTTCATCTATTTGAGCGGGACTGTTCGCTACAAAGACGCCACCAGAAGATCATCGAGGAAGCGCCGGCGCCGGGCATGGACGAGGCGACGCGCGCAGCCGTGTGTCGTGCTGCCGTCAGAGCCGCTCAGGCTGTGGATTACGTCGGGGCAGGAACGATCGAGTTCATCGCCGACGCATCCGAGGGCCTTCATGCCGACCGCATCTGGTTCATGGAAATGAACACCAGGCTTCAGGTGGAGCATCCTGTCACCGAAGCCATCACCGGGCAGGATCTGGTGGAGTGGCAGATCCGGGTGGCGTCCGGTGAGCCCCTGCCACTGCGGCAGGAGGACCTTTCGATCAACGGCTGGGCGATGGAGGCTCGCCTTTATGCCGAGAACCCCTCCAACGGCTTTCTGCCATCAACAGGAAAACTCCGACATCTTCATTTTCCACGCGACCTGCGTGTCGATAGCGGCGTGGAAGAAGGCAATGAGGTCACCGCTCATTATGATCCGATGATCGCCAAGCTGGTCAGCCATGCTGGAAGCAGGCGGTTAGCGGCGCGCCAACTTGCCGATGCGGCAGCCAAGGTGGAGATTTGGCCGGTGCATAGCAATGCGGCTTTCCTGGCCCGGACACTTCGCCACCCCCAGTTCGTCGCGGCTACGATGGACACTAACTTCATCGAACGTCATCTGACGGCCCTCCTGCCCCCTGCCGAACCCCAGGAACAGGTTCTGCACGCGGCGGCTGTTGCGATTATACCCAAGCAAACGGGCGACCCATGGACTGACCTCACCGGCTTCCGCGTAAATGCGCAGGCATCACGACAGGTCAGCGTGGAAGTCGCAGGAAAGCCCTATGTCGTCGAGGTAGACCTCGACCACGAAGAGCAGGTTGAAAGATCGATCGACGTCATCTTCGCTGAAGGCGTGGCATGGCCGTTCAGCCTGCCCCGAGCCGAACACGCAGCGGGCGGGCCTGGATCAAGCGATGGTCTGGTGGTCGCTCCCATGCCGGGAACCGTAACCGCCGTATCCGTCTCCAAAGGCGACCACGTTGGCCCGGGAGACCCGTTGCTCACGGTGGAATCCATGAAGATGGAGCAAACGCTCCGGGCACCGCTCGACGGAAGAGTCGTGGAACTGCGGGTGACGCCGGGTACGCAGGTGGTGGAGGGCGCACTGCTGTTGCGCATCGAAGGGAAGACGTAATGGCTGGACGCTGCTTCGAAGACTGGTCCGTCGGCGACCGGATAGTCCATGATATCCGGCGCACTGTGACGGAAACGGACAACCTCCTCTTTTCCGCGATGACCCACAATCCCCAGCCACTGCATCTTGACGTCGAGGCAGCAAAGGCGAGCGAGTTTGGACAGATCGTCGTCAACGGCACCTTCACCTTTTCTTTGATGGTCGGCCTTTCGGTAAGCGACACCACCCTTGGTACACTGGTGGCCAATCTGGGCTATGACAAGCTCATCATGCCGAAGCCGGTCTTCATTGGCGATACCATGCGCGCGGAGACGGAAGTGGTGGAGGTGAAGGAAAGCCGCTCGCGCCCGAATGCTGGTATCGTGACCTTCCGCCACGAACTGATCAATCAGCGCAGCGAGATCGTCTGCCAATGCCTGCGGTCGGCGCTCGTCCACCGGAGGCCGCAATGAAGTTGCGTTCGCTGCTTTTCGTGCCGGGTGACAGACCGGACCGCATGGAAAAAGCACTTGGGCTTGGTGCCGATGCTTTGATCATTGATCTGGAAGACGCCGTCCACCTTCAGGCGAAAGCAACGGCCAGAGAGATGACGGCAGCGTTCCTGCGCTCCGCTGAACGGCGTTCAAGCCTATTCGTGCGGGTCAATCCACTCGACAGCGGCCTCCTGGATGACGATCTGGCGGCGGTGCTTGACGCCGTGCCGGATGGGCTCGTCTTGCCAAAAGCGGTGGGAGCGTCAAGCGTTGAAGCATTGGCGGCGCGAGCACCGGGAGTCACAATCCTGCCAATCGCGACCGAAACGCCGGCAGCCATCTTCGAACTGGGAAGCTATCGCGTGGTGAAGCACCTAATGCTGGGCCTGACCTGGGGGGCGGAAGACCTGCCCGCAGCCATCGGTGCCAGCAGCGCGCGTGAGGAAGATGGAAGATTTACACACCCCTACGAGATGGTTCGTTCCATGACGCTGTTTGCGGCCCATGCAGCCGGCGTCGACGCCATCGATACGGTTTATCCGGCCTTTGCCGATCTGGAGGGGCTTGCAAACTATGCCCGACGCGCCCGGAGGGACGGCTTTACCGGAATGATGGCGATTCATCCGACGCAAGTCTCAGTAATCAACGACGCCTTTGCCCCAACGGTCGAGGAACTTGTCCAAGCCCAGAAGATCATAGATGCGTTCGCAGCCAATCCCGGACAAGCGGTGCTCCACCTTGACGGCCATATGATCGACGCACCGCACCTCAGGCAAGCACAGCGATTGCTTGAACGCGCACAGTCGCCAATCGCTA
>DASYHX010000067.1:0-6769 GCA_035998065.1 Pseudorhizobium sp. | reverse complement strand
TTTCCGTTCCTGTGGATGATCTCTGCTGGGCTCAAAGGTCCGTCAGAAATCTTCGGGCAGCCCAGCCTGATCCCCACCGAGCTCCGCTGGAGCAACTACCTTGAAGTTTTCAGCTACCAGCCCTTCGCCAGGCAGTATTTCAATTCGCTTTACATCGCTGTTACCGTCACGGTGCTGACGCTGTTCATCTCCTCGCTTGCCGGATATGCGCTTGCCCGACTCCGTTTCGCTGGGGCTGCACTGGTGGGGCTTTTCCTCGTATCTGCGCTTATGGTGCCGGAGGAAGTAACAATCATACCAAACTTCTTCCTGATCCGTTGGCTGGGCCTCAGCGACACGCACTGGCCACTCATCATGCTGCCTGTATTCGGACCGCAAGGGATCGTTGGGACCTTCTTGATGCGTCAGTATTTCCTGGCCCTCCCAAAGGAGCTGGAAGAGGCAGGCAAGATGGACGGTCTGTCACGCTTGGGCGTGTGGTGGCGAATTGCGCTGCCAATGTCGCGTCCGGCGCTGGCGGCAGTCGCCATCATCACCTTCCTCAATTCCTGGAACCTGTTTCTCGAGCCGCTGATCTTCATCTCGTCGCTCGAAAAGTTCACGCTGCCGTTGGCGCTGTCGAACTTCACCGATCCCTACGGTTCGCCGTTGTGGCATCTGCAACTTGCTGCCACCACGCTTGCAGTCGGTCCAATCCTCATCGTCTACCTGATCGCCCAGCGCCAGATCATCGAGAGCTTCGCGCTTTCGGGTGTCAAAGGCTAAAAGTCAAAACGGAACAGCCATGTCCAGCCTTACCCTTCGTAACCTTAATAAACGCTTTGGTACCGTGGACGTGATCCGCGGTGTCGACCTCGACGTGTCCGATGGCGAATTCGTAGTCTTTGTCGGTCCATCCGGCTGCGGAAAGTCGACGCTGCTGCGGATGATCTCCGGCCTGGAAGACGTCACCAGTGGCGAACTGCGTATCGGCGAACGCATCGTCAACGAGGTGCCGCCGGCCAAACGGGGTGTCGCCATGGTCTTTCAGTCGTATGCTCTGTATCCACACCTGACGGTGCGGGAGAATATGGGCTTTGGCCTCAAGGTTCGCAAAATTGCTGCGCCCGAACGAGGGCGACGTGTGGCCGAAGCGGCGGCGCTGCTCAAGTTGGAAAGCTTGCTGGACCGCTTTCCGCGGGAGCTCTCTGGAGGGCAAAGGCAGCGCGTCGCCATTGGGCGCGCCATTGTCGGCAATCCGGACGTTTTCTTGTTCGACGAGCCGCTCTCGAACCTCGATGCAGAACTGCGTGTTCACATGCGCTCGGAGATCGCCGCCCTTCACAAGCGGTTGGGAAACACGATGATCTACGTCACCCATGACCAGGTCGAGGCAATGACTCTTGCGGATAAGATCGTGGTGCTGCGGGATGGCCTTATTGAGCAGATAGGCAGCCCGCGCGAACTATATGAACGGCCAGAAAATGTCTTCGTGGCACAATTCATCGGTAGCCCCAAGATGAATATCCTCCCAGCCGCCTCCGCAGCGGGCCTGGGGACAGTTCCGAGCAGTTCGGCCCAGGTGGGCGTACGCCCGGAGCATTTGTCGCTGGCGTCGCCCGCTGAAGGCGAGCTGGTGGGTACGGTCCTTGTGAGCGAATATACGGGTGCATCATCGCTCCTTCATATCGCGCTTGATAGCGGAGAAACCTGCCTGGTCGTCGCGGACGCGGCGGGAATCGTCCCGGACGCGAGGGTTGGTCTGAGAGCCGACAAAGCCAGCATTCACTGCTTTGACGGTGCTGGACAGGCGTTGCGACATTAGATCGGCCGACCAGCACCGCCAGGAGGTTTTTGTGATGCGGTCAATGGTGGGGATGCGGCGTGCCATGGTCGGCACCCGTTGGATACGGCTATGATAGCGCACGTTTGGATAGCAACAGACAAACGGCCAAACTCAGTCATTACGTCCATTCAGCCCCTCTAGCCGCCACATGCGCTTTTCACCTACGCTGCACTGGCACAGGCCAAACCTTCGCGCGAGATGCTCTGCCGCCGCATTGCCGATCGCCGTTTCGGCGATGAACGATGTCAGAGCAAGCCGCCGGGTAGACCAAGGAAGGATCACTTCCAAAATCTCGGTCGCCACTCCGTTGCCCCAGCAAGACGGGATCAGCTCAATTCCAAGCTCGGCCTGACCAGGCGCCAATCCTTCCGTCCGAACACCGACATTGCCTAGGTAAGCTTGAGGATCATCACGCGGCGCAATCGCGAACTGGTGGTTTAGCCGTGGCTCCTGACGCTGCCAGAGAAGGAAGAGATCGAAAACCGCCGTAGCCCTCGCCATGCTGCGTTCGCTCTCAAGATGATACCGTGAGAATTCCGGGTCCATGTGGCAATCGATGAATGAAGCACGGTCACGCGCCGTAAACTCACGGATCAGGTAGCGGTCCGTAGTGATGAGTTCTCTCATGGACATCTGTCTTTCGATCCTATCCGCACGCGGCACTTCATACCCAGCGACGCGCTATCTCAATCGCAATGCTTGTAGTGTCGCAGCATGGGTTTGATCCGTTTCGTCCCCCTATGCGCGCACCGTTTGCAAACTGGACCGCTCCGGCTACATATGGCCGCCGAACGTCCTGGTCGACAGACACAACTGCTGCCCAATTCGCCGCGCAAACTCAGCGCCGCTCGCGCAGGTATTCTCCCAGGGCGCCCAGCATGCCTTCCCATCCACAATGATGGCCGGCCACATCGTCCTGTCCATCGAAGTAAAGACCGTCCTCGATTAGCCTCAGGCGGGTTGAACCTTGCGTTTCCTCGAATGTGACAGCCACCGTGCCGGCGAAGGTGAGTTGGCCTGCGCTCTTGAGCGAGGTTGCGTAAACGATGCGATGTTCAGGCACGATCAATAGATAGCGGTTCTCGTTGGTGTATTGCGGGCCACCTTTGGGGCCGAAGCGGCAGATATCGACCTCGTCGACGGTGAAGCAAAACTGGTCGAAACTCATTTCCCAGCCATTGCCTGGATCGCCCCATATCCGCTGCGCATCCTCCTCTGACCAGGCCGAGAAGACCTTGCCGACCGGCTGGTCGAATATCGTTGTTAGATCTACGGTTCCACCTGTGATGGTCATGTCATGTCCTTTCGTGACATTGATCCTGGTCTAGGTGTAGATTGGATCAAATTGGCATGGGAGGTTAGCGGGAGACTCGACGCTTTCGGGGCATATGTGCCAGAGTGGGTTCATGCCGATACGTCCACGTCCCACGGAACTGCTGCGTGTTTCGATCCTGAGCCTGCCTGAAAGCGGCACGATGGCAGCCTTCGGCCTGCACGAAGTCCTTGGCGACACGGGAACCAACGACACGGCATTGTCTCGACCCATTCACCCGACCTTGGTTTCGAGCCAACGCGGGACGTATCGGTCCAGCACCGGTTTGCAGGTCACTCCCGATGGCGGCCTGAGCGGAAACTGTGCTGACGTTATCATCGTCTGCGATATCCACTTGAAACGAGGAGATTCTCCTGAGGGGCGGTGGCCTGAGGAGATTGCCTGGGTCCATCGCCACATCGAGCATGGATCACTCGTCTGCTCAACATGCAGTGGTGCTGTGCTTCTGGCCGAGGCAGGCTTGTTGGACGGCGCCGATGCGGCGTCGCATTGGACCATGGCTGACCTGTTCCGTGACCGCTATCCCAACATTAAGTTCCGGCCGGAACGCATCCTTTGCGACAGCGGGCGCAACGGCCAGTTGATCACGACAGGCGGCGCATCGTCCTGGCAGGACCTCGCGCTCTACCTTGTCGGCCGTTTTTGCGGTGCGGAGGAAGCAGCCCGCATCGCGCACCTGTTTCTTCTGGGCGACCGAGGCTATGGGCAGTTGCCCTTTGCGTCGATGGCTCGGCCGCGGCAGCACAGCGATGCGGTGATCAGCAGGATACAGGCTTGGCTGATCGATCACTATGCGACACCGAATCCGGTTTCGATCATGGTCGAACGCTCGGGTCTGACCGAGAGGAGCTTCAAGCGCCGTTTCTCGGCGGCGACCGGATACACGCCGGTCGAATACGTCCAGGCCCTGCGGATCGAGGAAGCCAAGCAGATGCTCGAGACCGAGGATATGGGCATCGAAGCCATATCCGCCACTGTCGGCTATGAAGACCCGACTTTCTTCCGAAGGCTGTTCAAGCGTCGTTCGGGCGTGACCCCGGCGCAGTATCGGCAACGTCACCGGTTGCGCGGCCTTCCCGCGTAATGGCCGATTTGCCCCGAAAAGGAGAGATCCGCCCCTGACCAAATGGGGCCGGTTCTGCCACCTTGGGTCTGCCAGGCGACAACTGCGCGACCCTACGGAGGCATGTCATGGATTTCTACCACACTCCCACAAGCTGCTCTCAGGCAACGCACATCTTGCTACACGAGGCGAATCTGGACTTTCGGCCGCACAGCGTGGACATTTTCAGCCACCAGGTCGAGGACGGCTCCGATTACCTGCGCATTAATCCGAACGGCTATGTACCCGCGCTGATCCTCGATGACGGGATGTTGCTCACCGAAAACGTAGCCATCCTGGACTGGATTTCCACCCAGACCGAGAACCTTTTGCCTAAGGGCCGCCTGGCGCGGACCCGACATTTGCAGATGCTTGGCTTCATCGCGACCGAGCTCCACAAACCTTGCATTCCGCTGTTCTTCATTGAGGACGCCGAACAGCAGGCAGGCATCCGTGCGCAGTTGAAGCGCCGGTTCGTCGAGATCGGCTCGCAACTGTCGGGCGACTATCTGTTTGGGATAGGCTTCACTGGGGCGGACGCCTTTCTCTACGTGATGCTCCGCTGGGCTGCGATGCTCAAGATTGAGACGCCAAGGGTTTTCGACACCTACATCTCTCGCGTTGAGCAGAGGCCTTCGGTCAATGCTGCGCTTGCCGCCGAGGCGGTGTCGGCGCTACACGCCCCAATGGCAGGCTGTGCGTGATCTTGTCTCGTCGGTGGAAGACCATAATTTCCGGCAGGAGAGATCAGAGGAAGCTTGGCTCATGACACAGGCGCTTTCCGTTCTCGCAGTTCTTTTGATTGCCGTAACCATGGGCCTTGCGCTCGCCCATGCGCTGGAGTTTCCGGGAAAGCTTCGGCTGGATGAGCAGACCTATCGCAAGGTGCAGGCGATCTACTATCCCGGCTTCACTATCGGCGGGCTTATTGGAGAGGCAGGAGCGCTGCTTCTCCTGCCGTCCCTGCTGTACCTGCTGCCCTTCGGCGGCGCCCGGTTCTGGTGGACTGCAGCCGCCTTGGCCTGCCTGGTCGCTGGTCACGCCGTCTACTGGGTCCTCACCCATCCTGTGAATGCAGTCTGGCTGCGAGACACGGATCTGTCGGGGCCGGGTGCCGCTTTCTTCACCGTTGCTGGATTCGAAACGGATTGGCAGCGCCTTCGCAATCTGTGGGAATACTCCCACATTGCCCGCGCCGTGCTGGGCATGGCCGCGCTGACTGCCATGGTCATCGCGCAGTCGCACGGGTCTTGAAGGTGCGATCGCCAAAGGAACAAACGAGCCGTTTGTCCCAGGCAGGCCACCTCCGCCTACGACGGTCCACAATGTCGACAGTCCCATTGTTGGGGCACAGTCGCCTTCTCGGGTCATGCTGATACCCAGCGGGGTCTAGAGCACGGTGGCAGTGCCGCCAAGGGATGCTTTTGCAAGAGAAACGCCGGATGAAAGAGCACCTCCTGGTCAGCATCCTGAACCTCAATGCGGCAATGCTTGTCGTGACCAACGGGTGACCAGCGATAGACCGCCGACTGCACCGAAGCTGATACGTCCAGGTAAGGCGTCGGCGGGCAGAGATCCTGCTGGTCGATACACCGCAGAAATGACATCGCCTCGGTGAAGCTTGTCGCGGCGAGGATGCATGGTCTTCGGCTGATGCTTGATCTCCGGTACCTTGGGATGCTCTTGCTGACGGACGTGACGCCCGTTAACGATGGCGACCCTGTGGGTGCGATGAGATGTCCAGGCAAGACCAGAACCGGAACAAGGTAACGCTGCTCGACGTCGCCAAACATGCCAATGTTTCGCGCGCGACCGCGTCACTCGTTGTTCGAAAGAGCCCGCTCGTGGGTGCTGAGACGCGCCAGCGGGTTGAAGCCGCGATGCGGGAACTCGGCTATGTCTACAACATGGGTGCCGCCAGGCTGCGCGCTGAAAGAAGCCACACCATCGGCGTGGTCGTGCCCAATCTCACCAACCCATTCTTTGCGGAGCTGCTGGGTGGCATGGAGGCCTTGGTCGACGCGGCCGGATTGGTCATGATCATTGCCAATAGCGGAGATGCTCCACCCCGGCAGGCGACCGTCCTGCAGCGTCTGCGTGAGCATGGCGTTGACGGGATCATCCTCTGTCCGGCGGCCGGCACGACCGACGAACTCGCAAGCCAGGTCGAGGGATGGAAGCTGCCCTTGGTCCAGGCACTGAGACATAGCACAGACGAGCTCGACTATGCCGGTGCAGATTATGTTGCAGGAATGGAGGAGGCGGTGGCCTATCTCGTTTCCCTCGGACATCGAACGATCTGCTTTGCGGTCCACGGCCCGATCCATTCCGCCTATCAGGAGCGCGTTCAAGGCTTCCGGGGTGCGATGACGCGGCTCGGTTTGCAGCCTGAGCTCGTCATCCGTGTTCCCGACCGCGTAGAGCACATCGCCCAGGAAGCCGATGCACTCTTTGCTCAGGGCAGGGCGCCGACCGCTGTGATCTGCTTCAACGACCTCGTCGCCCATGG
>DASYHX010000051.1:0-7068 GCA_035998065.1 Pseudorhizobium sp. | reverse complement strand
GGCAACGTTGTCGGTAGCCTGTGCATCGGCAACGTCGGCGGGCAAGACGAGCGGCTCCCCACCCAGTCGGCGCACCTCTTGGGCGGTCGCTTCCAGACGTGCAACGCCTCTAGCTACAAGCGCGACGCGCCAACCTTCTTTGGCGAAGGCGCATGCGACAGCTCGGCCTACGCCTGCCGATGCACCCGTGATGACAACGGTCGGTTTACGAACTGCAGCAACCACGGCATTCTCCAATCGTGAATCGTCGCTGAAGCGATGTATTGGTGCCCTCTTTGTTCAGTGAAACTGCAACAAACGAAAGGCAAGCAAACACATCTAGTCACCGTTCTACTGTGATGGGATCTGATGCGAGGCGGAGGCGTCGGTCCGCAGTTTCCACCGCAAGCGTCACCTGCTGACTGACCTCTAGATCGGCAGGCATTGCGACGGTTATATCGATCCGACCGTTGTCGCCAGTGCGCAGCGTCTCAAGTTCCACGAACCGCTCCTGGTCCAGCCAGCCCAATTGCACCTCCTGATTTCCCGGAAGTCCCGCGGCCTCAATGTGCAGTTGACCATCGGATTCCAAGGTCGCATCAAACCGCGCGCCGCTCGCAGGCGCGGCGTCGAAACCAGGAACCCCTAGATCCTGCCCAAACTCGAGCACCTGCCTGTTGAGGTCAGGGTTGTCGGAAAGATATTCGGCAGCCGATCGGCCTGTTGCCGTTGCAGCCTCTCCGATCTCGCGTCCGGCGTCCTGCACCGCCTGCTTGGCCCGATCCAGCCAGCCACCCGCGTCGACGTCAGGAGCCTCCACCGGATCAACCGCGGTGCTCTCGGTCGCAGCTGTACCTGTATCATTAGTGGCATTCTGAGCGAGGAGTATGTCGAGCGGCATTTCGCAACCCGACGAAGAATAACCAGGAGAAGCGGTGTCGGGCGTTGCCGCTGCCCCGCAGCCGCGTTCTGCTACAGCCATGCTAGGAATCAAGACGACCGAGGCGAAGAGGGGAAGCACAAACAACTGTCTCATGATGATCTCCATTTACAGAGTTAACCGATGAACGCCGCCACAGTTCCGGCAGTGCCTCCGCGGACGGTCAACGCGCCCGTCCCAGCATCGCCGCAGCCACCTTCTTTCCCTCTCCATTGGCTCGGATAACGAATCCGAGATGCGACACGCCCTCGTCCAATAGTTGTTTTCGGTAGGTGTTCTGCTTCGCCCAATCCGCAATGAAAGCCTGGATATCACTTTGGGTGGGCTCTACCCCGCAGCCGCCGCATGCGCCGACAATAGTGGAGAACTGGCTCCAACGACTGCGATCGAGATCAGAAGAAGCTTCGTTGAGGCCGGGCAAGTTCGACGGATCAGGAACATCATCCGGCACCAGACGGCTTGCTACAGCAGAAAGATCTTCCGACGGATAGAGCGGCTCCCTTCCGGCTTCCTCCCTCAGATCATTGATGGCCTCCAGTGCAGTTGAGAGGCTGTCCCCAGCCTCGGCGGCAGATGCTCCATCAGAGGAGCTCCGAGGCATTCCCGCACCGGCAAACGTCTGAACAGCATAAAGACCATTTTGGGAATCCGACACTACGGCAAAGCCGAAGCGGGAGATACCGGCCCTGAGGATATTCGCTCGATGACCGGGGCTGTTCATCCAGCCCTCCTGCAACCTCTTGACGTCAGCCGCATCCGGGGCTTGAGTGCAGCCTAAACAGCGCGAGATGTTCTCCGCAACCAGTCGCCAACGACTTCCACCAGCCTTTACGTACCGGTCCTGGACGTCACCTCCCTCCGGGGAGGTATGGCTGTAGTAGTCCCGAGCCAACATGTCCTTTGCGTGAGCTATAGCGGCCTCGTTGAGGTTGTCACTGAACCTCAGCGGATCCAGGCCATTCTCCTGTCGGTCCGCATTCACCTGTTGCAGGGCAGTCTGCCTTAGCCGGTCGAGATCACCAGTCTGCTGAGCAAGAACGAGGCCCGCCCAAAGAACAAGAGAAAGCAGCGAAGCGACCCCAAAGGCCGAAGGTCTGAACGAAAGCATTTTGCGGATCATCGCCACCTACACCCACTTGAAGAGAACACGTATGGCGGCCTGAGGCCGCCATACGGAGTTTTGAAGTCTACATCGCCCTCACTGCCTTGCGGCGGTCGATGAGCCGACATGCAAAGCAGCAATCAGCCCGCGTTCAAGCGGTCCTCGTCGAACGGCTCGACGGTGCTCGCTTCATCACGATTGTAGGGCATGTCATAGTAGCGGTTGCCCGGAGCCCAGCCATAGTTGTAGCCATAGAACGGATAGGCAAAGCGCCCGCGCGTCCCGTAGCCCGCATCACGATCGACGACTGCAGCAACGATTTTACCATCGTTGAAGATCAGGTCGTCGACATAGCCGTAACCCTGATAACCCATCGGGCGGTTCTGCGCGACTGTCCCAGCGTTCCCGGCCTCTTCTGCACCATCGCCTCGTATGCGAGCGATATCGCCGATCAGCTCGGAAGCACGCCAGGCACGCGGGCCAAGCTCCTCGCCGTCAAGGTTGGAAACAACGTTCTGAGCAACCTGTTCCTGTGTCGGAATGGCGAGCACGCTATAATCGTCCGCGTTTTCTTCAGTCACCGGGATAACAACCGATCCGTCCTGCTGAAAGACAACCTGATCCCACGGCACGCTCACATGGGTGTCGCCGATATCCCAAAAACCGCCAACTTCAGCTACGAGCGCAAGAAGCTCTCCGTCGGACCCGACGATCAAGTCTTCAACGTCGCCGATTTCTTCACCGGCTTCACCGAAGACCCGCCGGTCGAACAGAGCTTCAGCACTCCAGGCGGACTGATAGAGAGCTTCGGCGTCCCAGTCATTCAGGGAGATGATCTCGCCGACCTCAACGTTTGAGGCAGACCCGCCGGTTGCAGCGCTGTCCTGCTGGCTCACAGCTGCCATCTGCTGGTTCTGCTGATCGGTTGCCTGGTTCATCTGCGTCGTGTTCTGGCCGCCTGTCGCAGCAGTGTTCGTCTGATCCGGCACCAGCACCCCGACAACAGCGACCAATTGATCGCTTTCCTGCTGGTTCAGGTCGCCGCTCTGATCACGATCATAGACGACATCAAGCCCCGCACGGAACTCTTCGGGAGTGAGATACCCATCGTCTGCGCCCTGCCACTCTCCGCGCAGGTCGGAGTCGTTGAGCGCAACGCGAAGCTCATCCTGAGACAGCATGTCGTTACCGTCTTCATCGAGCGAGGCGAAATCCGGCGGATCAGCTGTGAACCAGTTGTTCCAGTTTTCGTTGAACGCCTGGTCGTTAAGCTCACCGTTTGAACCGCTCCAGAGATCATGAAGTCCGCTCGTAAACTCGTCACCTTCTAGGCGATCGTTGCTGTTGCTGTCCCAGCGGGAGAAGGCATTTCCAGTCACGCGCTGCACCTGATCGGCGCCGCCTGCGCTGGTGCTGGCATCCGCAGCCTGTGCGGCGGCCACTGCCGGCCAAGCTGATGCCGCCAAAATGACGGCAAGTGCTGTTTCCAGTTTCCTCATGGTGGTTCTCCTCTTGTTGAGAAGCGGACGAGATTCTCCGCTCGGCGAACTCCCATCCGCCGAAATCCGCTTCAGATTTTGGTCATGCGCTTCTGAGAAACGGGAGCTACACTGCCCTATCGCTGCTCAATCACACCGCAGGCAATTCGGTCGCCAGAGGCTCCCGAAGGCTGCGTTCGATAGTCGTCGGCCGTTGAGTGGACGACGATTGCTGCGCCGTCGTCGTCAAGCACTGCATTGTCGCCTTCCGTCAGACGAAGGTTCTCGCTGAACACTTCGACCACCATGGTTCCGTCTTCCATCGCGGTCTGGTTGGCTAGGTCACCGGCGTGCGGCCCGTTCTCGACCATGAACCCGTGCTCGTTATCTCCGGGTGCGAAATGTCCGCCAGCGGACTTGAAGCCACCTTCAACGTTGCACTCACCGGTTTCGTGAACATGAAACCCATGAATCCCCGGTGGCAGGTTGGTGATCTTTGCCTGGATTAGCAACCCATTGGGCGTCTCCTGTAATGTCGCAGTACCGACAGAGTTTCCGTCCGGATCGATGAACGCCGCTCTTGCAACATCGGGACTGGTCGTGGCGTCCTGCGCCAGAGCCGGGGATATCATTGCAGCCGATAGGGCTGCGGCTTGGACTAGTCGTCTCATCCAATGCTCCTCTCTTTGTCTGCTGTCGTGCCTACCGCATATGCGGCTTCGATGCGCTGCGATTGTGCGCGAGAGACACAGGCGTCTAACAGAGGCAGGCCTCAAGAGTTCCATGCGTTGGATGTGGCGCCGTGATCACGTCGTCGTGCACAAGCGCCTGTAGGGGGACGTTCGGCAATCGAGCCTAAAGTCGGCGCCAAAAGATGGGGGTGGTGCCACCCGCTTTACGAGGTCGAGGGGCTGGTCGATGCGGGTGGAAATTCGCGATGTGAGGGAGGATGACTGGGGCATCTACATCCCAAGTTTTCTTCCCTGCTATTGTGCAATGCAGCAACGAATGTCGGGCTTATAGCGAAGTACAAGAGAAACTCCTGTGAAGTACGACTAACGGAGGATGTACGCTTCTTAGTCGATTGGTTACTCCTTGATACTTGTCTATTCCGCTTTGGGATTCGAGCGGCGTGGGCAAGGAGGGGTCGGCGCCGAGGCGCTATCTGAGGAAAGGGAGGAGCACACGTGGCGGACAATTCATCGTCCAATGCCTATTGGGCCGCAAATATTCGCATCATCACCATCTGCCTGGTCATCTGGGCGGTAGTTTCTTACGGTTTTGGCATCCTGCTACGGCCGTTGCTTTCAGGCATTCCGGTAGGCGGGACTGACCTTGGCTTCTGGTTTGCTCAGCAGGGATCGATCCTCGTCTTCATCGCGCTGATTTTTTACTACGCAGCCTACATGAACCGGCTCGATCGCGAGTACGGCGTGGACGAGCAGTAGGGGACGGGAACAATGGACCAGTATACACTCAACCTGCTGATCGTGGGCGCGTCCTTCGCGCTCTACATCGGCATCGCAATTTGGGCCCGTGCGGGCACCACGGCTGAGTTCTATGCCGCCAACCGCGGCGTGAACCCGGTTATGAACGGCATGGCCACGGCCGCCGACTGGATGTCGGCCGCCTCCTTCATCTCCATGGCAGGTCTCATCGCCGGCGTCGGTTATGCCAACTCGACCTATCTGATGGGCTGGACCGGCGGCTACGTCCTGCTCGCGCTCCTGCTCGCACCGTACCTGCGCAAGTTCGGCAAATATACGGTGCCGCAGTTCATCGGCGATCGCTTCTACAGCCAGTCGGCTCGCCTCGTGGCGGTCATCTGCCTCATCATCATCTCGGTCACCTACGTTATCGGCCAGATGACCGGTGCCGGCGTCGCCTTTTCGCGCTTCCTCGAAGTCAACGTCTCGACCGGTCTGTGGATCGCGTCGGCCGTGGTCTTCGTATACGCCGTTCTCGGCGGCATGAAGGGCATCACCTATACCCAGGTGGCCCAGTACGTCGTTTTGATCATCGCCTACACCATCCCGGCGATCTTCATCTCGATGCAGCTCACCGGCAATCCGCTTCCCTGGCTCGGCCTGTTCTCGACCCATACGGAATCGAGCCTTCCGCTGCTGCAGAAGCTTGATCAGGTCGTTACTGACCTGGGTTTCAACGCCTATACTGCCCAGGGCTCCATGCTCAACATGACCCTGTTCACGTTGTCGCTGATGATCGGCACGGCTGGCCTGCCGCACGTCATCATCCGCTTCTTCACCGTGCCGAAGGTTGCCGATGCCCGCTGGTCGGCTGGCTGGGCGCTGGTGTTCATCGCGCTTCTGTACCTCACGGCTCCGGCCGTCGGTGCCATGGCGCGCCTCAACATCATCGACACCATCTTCCCGAACGGTCCGCAGGAGCAGGCAGTCGAATACGAGCAGCGGCCTGACTGGATGCGCACTTGGGAAACCACTGGTCTTCTGAAGTTCGAGGACAAGAACGGCGACGGCCGAATCCAGTACTACAATGACGCGGCTGCGGGCTTCACCGAAACCGCAACCCAGCGTGGCTGGACCGGCAACGAGCTGACCATCAACAACGACATCCTGGTTCTCGCTAACCCGGAAATCGCACAGCTTCCGGGCTGGGTGATCGGCCTCATCGCAGCAGGCGGTCTCGCAGCCGCTCTGTCGACGGCCGCCGGTCTTCTGCTCGCCATCTCGTCTGCGGTCAGTCACGATCTGGTCAAGGACTGGCTCGTACCGAACATCTCGGAAAAGGGCGAGCTCTTGGTCGCGCGTATCTCGATGGCCGGTGCAATCCTTGTGGCGACCCTCCTGGGTCTCAACCCGCCGGGCTTTGCGGCACAAACCGTGGCACTCGCCTTCGGTCTTGCCGCAGCGAGCATCTTCCCGGTCCTGATGATGGGCATTTTCTCGAAGCGCATCAACTCGATCGGCGCCACGCTCGGCATGCTCGTTGGTCTGATCGTGACCTGCCTCTATCTGTTCACCTACCTGGGTTGGTTCTTCATCCCCGGGACGAATATGCTGGAGAACGTCGCGGCGAACTACCTGTTCGGCATCCCGCCGACGGCTTTCGGTCCGATCGGGGCGCTGCTCAACTTCGGCACCGCCTATCTCGTCTCGATGATGACCCAGGCACCGCCGCAGCACGTGCAGGATCTCGTCGAGTCGATCCGCGTGCCTCGCGGCGCCGGTGCGGCAACCGGACACTGATATCTCCGACAGTCAGAAGCGGGCGGCGAAAGCCGCCCGTTCCTTTTCCTACAGATCATTCCGCTGATGATGGCCATTCAGAGAGGCATGCGATGGCGGACTCCGCGTCGGACATTGCCGCGTTTGTCGAGTCGGTTCATCCGTATGATAGCCTGCCGCGGGATGAGTTGCGGCGTGTGATCCGTCAGTTTGAGCCCCGTAGTCTCAAGGCGGGCAGCAAGATCTACGCGCTCAACGAGCATCTCCCGGGCCTCTTCCTCATCATGGATGGAAGCGTCGAGGTCAGGGATTCGTCCGACAGCCTGATTTCGCAGCTATTCCCACGCAATACACTTGGAGAGA
>DASYHX010000026.1:0-2868 GCA_035998065.1 Pseudorhizobium sp. | reverse complement strand
CATTTTGGTCTCCTCCCCAGTTTGCGTCAGGCAATCGAAAATGTCTGGCTGGAGTAGTCCAGCCGGATCGTTGCTGTTCCTTCGTTGATAAGCCACGGGCGCACGGTGTAACTGCGCGCACCAGAACGATGCATCGGGTCTCGCTCTGCAATGTCAACGGCTGCTTGGCGGGACGCTGCACGTACCACGACCAATCCGTCGCCTTCCCAGCTCTGCTCGTCATCCGTCCACATCGGGCCGGCAGCGAACAAAACGCCCTCTCGCTCCAGGCTCACCTGAAACTTCAGATGCTCCTCCATCGTGGCAAGCACGGCAGCCAGCCCATTCACGGGTTTGGTGAAGATGGCGAAGAGCTGTTTTTGCAGCATCTGCTTGCTTGCATCCAGAACCGATGAGACAGGTATCGATGTGGGATTGCTTTCCGACGTCATGCTCTTTGCCTCCCCAGCGCTAGCCAGCTTTGCGTCTTTGCAATTCGGAACGTATCTCGGCCCCATGCTCATCGAGCGTCGGTGGCGGCACGACCTCAAGCTCCGGCACGCCATCGAAGCTGTAGGGCGCCCGGACCGTCGTCGATCGGCCCATCTGCGGATGCTCGGTCAGGACCGCCAGCTGGAGATGCTTGGCCTGCGGATCCTCGAGAGCTTCGTTTGCCTCGTAGGCAGGAGAGTGCGGCACTTCCTGAGCCAGCAGACGCTCGCACCAGACGTCTCGACTTTCTTTCTTGAAGATGGGCGTGAAGATCTCGATCAACTCGTCCTGGTGCTTGATCCGCTGCAAACGCTCCGAGAAACGCAGATCGTCAGCAAGCAACTGCTGTCCGGTCGCCTCAAGCAAGCCTTCCCAGAATTTCGAGGGTGAGGACATATGGATCGCGATCCATTTGCCGTCGCTGCACTCGAAGGTGTAGCTTTGCGAGACGACCGGCCGCGACAGCGGCCCCATGATTTCGCCGACAGAATAGTAGTGCGTGAAGCTGTCCAAGTTAAAATGGGTCATTGCTTCCAGCATCGAGATGTCGAGCCTGCGCCCCTTGCCTGTCTTTGACCGCTCGAGGAGCGCCGCTAGGATCCCCATCGCAGCATACTGACCTGTGATCGCATCGGCGATCGCCGGTCCGATCACGCGAGGATTGGTGGGCGGGGTAACGAGGCGCAGGAAGCCGCTCGCGGCCTGTGCGACGGTGTCGAATGCCGGGCGGTCACGAGAGGGACCACTCTGCCCGAACCCGGAAATTGCGCAGTAGATCAACGAAGGATTGACCTTGCGCAGATCCTCTTCCCCACAACCAAGCTTTTCCGCGACGCCGGGGCGAAAGTTTTGGATGAAGACGTCTGCCGTCGCGATGAGATCGCGGAAAACCGAGAGATCGTCCGGCTGCTTCGTGTCCAGGGCGATGGAGCGCTTGTTGCGGTTGTAGGTCTGGTAGTGGGGTGAATAGAGGCCGCCCTTGAAGGCGCGGAAAGGATCTCCCGTTTCCGGGCGCTCGACCTTTATGACGTCTGCGCCCAAGTCCGCCAGATGCATGCTGGCTGCGGGACCGGTGATATAGGTTCCGAGTTCGACAACGCGGATGTCCTTGAGAATCTTCACCATATGCGTTTTCTAGACCTCGCTCTTCGTAGCGGTCGCGCTAGCACCGTCATAGGTGATCGCGAGATCTGCATGGTGAGACATGATGAAGCCAATCGATCGTAGCGACTCTTCATAAAGATGCGCGGCAAGCCCTGCCGTTCGTGCAAGTAGCGGGACTGCCTTCAGGGCCTCCAAGGGCCACCCTGCATCCAGAATGACGGCAGGGATCGCGCCGGAGACATTGATTGGAAGCGGCCGCCCCATAATGACAGGCGCATGCTTCGCCAGATGCCGAAGGGTTTCCACGTATCGGCCGCTGACACCCAGGCTGTCCGAGATCTCAAGCAGCCGGTCTGCTCTGGGGTCACCACCACTATGCTGGGGATGCCCGAGTCCTGCGACCTTTTTCCGGGCTACCTTCAGGGCCTGAAGGCTTGCCACCGCCGCTGCCTGCATGTCGCCGCCGTTCGCGTCTGCTTCAGCAAGAACCTCCGCCAGATAGCGGCCTGCCGATTCAGAACTGCCGGCAACGACGCTGCCCATGCCAAGAAGTCCCGAGGCGACAGCGCCCTGCCAGGCTTCGGGACCGGCAGCGAGCGTCATCCTCGCCGCCTGCACGCTCGGTACCAAGCCATGTTCCGCAATCGCGACGAGGCACGCGTCCATCATTGCTCGCTGCGCCTCGCTCGGTCTGCTTCCGACGACCAGCAGCCAGAAGTAATCCGTGAAGCCGATCCGGCCAATCAATTCACTACAGAGGTCAAACCCCCGGACTGTGATGCTTGCCTCGTCCGACGTCGCGATGGCGGTATACGCATTGTCCTGTTTACCAATTCGCATTGCGCTCCTCGTTTTCGCTGTGCGAAATAAATTCCTCTTGCCGAAAACGTTAGCAGCATTTAGATTGCCGTCAAGTCGCTTTCTGAAAGATGCGACAGGCCCGCAGGAGGAGTGGACCGAGGTGAGGGGGATCTACGCTACATACATCGCAACATGCCGATTTCCCCCCGTGGCCCGGCGCGGCTTAATTCTGGTGCGGAATCACTCACCCGCTCTTATGAGAGAGAGGGATTGATCCGATGCAGAAGGCGGCAATGACCATGGTGACCACGGAGGAGAGCGAGCGGCCGAACGAGTTCGTCGAAGCTCTAGCGAAAGGCCTCGCCATCCTGGAGTGCTTCGACGTCAGTCACCCGGAGATGACATTGAGCGAGGTGGCGCGACGGGCAAATCTTTCGCCCGCCGCAGCTCGCCGCAGCCTGCTGACCCTGCAGGCTTTGGGGTATGTGCAGC
>DASYHX010000296.1:0-9450 GCA_035998065.1 Pseudorhizobium sp. | reverse complement strand
GCATCTGCCGGCGGCCTTCGATGCCGGTCGGCATGGCGGCCATCCACGCCTTCAGGGTCTCGCGGGCACCTTCCGGATCGTCCCGGCCGCCATAGCGGACCCAGACGTTGCCGAGTTCAGGAGCGAAATAGGCGCCTTCGCCCAGCAGCGAATGGCAGTTGATGCAGGAGTTCTTTTCCCAGACGTGCTTGCCGCGCGCGACGGCATCCGTCAGTGTCGACTCGTCGGTGGAGGTGGTGCGCATGTAGTAATGGCTGTGCGCCGTCAGCCCGAGGAATATCGCAAAGAAGAACGCCGATCCGCCATAGAAGACGTTGCGTGCTCCGGTCTTTGTCAGCCGTTCTGACATTCCGAGGTCCTTTCGATCCCCTGCCGGATCTTGACCAGCAGGCATGTTGCGTCGTGGCCACCGACGCGATGTCAGATCAGACTCGGTGGGCCGCACCCTGTGTGCGGGTTTTGAAGCTGTCCTTCTTTGTGTTTTGGCAAACACGAAAGCGGTTGCTGCTGCTGATCATGATGTAACCTGCAGGCAAGCGGGAGCCCGGAGCTCCGAAAGGGATCCGGGAGAGCCATGCTCGATTGGAGGCGATCAGCCGATCCAGAAAGTGCCGAGCGCCCGGCCAAGGGCGGCAATGGCAAAGAAGGTGGGCCAGGCAATGAGGGCCGCGGCCGTGGCTGGCCGCACGTGGCGAAGGCCCATGAAGTCGAGGATGATCAGCCGTGCCTTGATGACCGTCAGCAGGAGAAGAAGTGCCACGATCGCCAGCGGCACCGCCTGATGCTTCCACTGCGCTGCAGTCAGCGCGCCGATGGCGGCAAGCATCATTACCCAGTTGGCGCTGGAAAACAGGCGGGAGGGATTTTTCTCAGCCATTGGTTCATCCAAGATAGAGCAGGGGGAACATCACCAGCCAGATCAGGTCGACGACGTGCCAGATCGTTGTCGCCATGACGACATTGGGCTGGTTCGGGCGGTAGGCGATCAGGAGCAGGATGATTCCCAGGAAGGCGAGATGCGCCAGATGGAAGCCGGTGATGAGGAAATAGAGTTCAAAGAAGGAGCCGAAGGACGGATTTCCGGCGCCCGTCATTTCCAAACCGTATTCCAGCAGTTTCACCGCAACGAACCCGAAGCCAAGGCCTGCAGTCGCAACCAGATAGAGCTGCTGCAGGCGGCGATGAGCGCCTGCCTGCACCGCAAGCGCCGCCGTCCAGCTGCTGGCAAGCAGAAGGATCGCGTTGAAGCCAGCAATCCGTGGCGACAGCTGGAGCTTTGCAGCAGCAAATTCGGCCGGCTGAAACAGCGACACCGTCAGAAAGCCGCAAAACAGGATCGCGAAGGTGATGAGCTCGCTCCAGACCAGGATCCACAGAAGAAGGTCCCCTCCCTCGTCGACTGTTTCCACATGTGAAACCGGAACACTCGCCATCTGTCTCTCCGTCATCGTTCGTCGAGAAAATGGCGGAGGGGAGCGGCCCCTTCTTTGTCAAATCGCAAAGACGCAGCTTGCTTCCTGTCTAGGATGGCGCACCGAAAGGATCTTCACCATGACCGATGCCCAAGTGGGTCTTGTGCTTGCCACACCCATCATCGTTGCCTTTGCCATTGCGCTCAGAAAGATGGGGGTCTTGCAAGGCTATAGCGCCTTTGCCGCCGTCCTGTTTTCGGTCGCGATCGCGGCAGTTCTTTTCCTGCAGCAGTAGCCTGCGAGGTCTGAGAGATGACGCAATTGCTGGCAGCCTTCACCGTGTTCGTAGGGCTGCACTCCATCCCGGCCACGCCCTCGGTCCGGGCGCAGCTAGTGTCACGCCTTGGACACGGGACCTATATCGCCCTATACTCGGCCGTGTCGCTTCTGGCCCTGACATGGCTGTTCTACGCCGCCTTCAACCTCGACTATGTCGAACTATGGGCTCCCGCCACCTGGCAAGGCTGGATCACCTTTGCGACGGCTCCCTTGGGGCTTTTCTTCGTGCTGGCGGGGCTATTGAGCCGCAATCCGTTCTCGACCACCGCGCGGCGCGGGGGAGGCGAGCCGGGGGCCATTGTTGCGATCACGCGCCACCCTGTCCTGTGGGGTTTTCTCATTTGGTCGCTCGGGCATATCCCGCCAAATGGCGACCTTCGTTCGCTGGTGCTTTTCGGTGGCTTCACTGTTTTTACGGCCGGCAGCATGGCGATGGTCGAGAAAAGAGGCCGTCGAAGGGCGGGAACAGAATGGAGGCGAGGGGCGCAGGGGACGTCCCTGGTTCCTTTCGCAGCCTTGGTGAAGGGCAATGCCAGCCTGCGCGTCGACTCAGCTATGTTGCTTGCCTTGGCAGTGGATGTGATCGTATTCACATGGCTTCTTGCTGGCGGTCATGCGGCTCTCTTCGGAGTAGATCCTATCCTGTTCCTGAAGTCAGCCTAGCCGCATCGTCTCAATGCAAACTCCGGTGACGATAAGGGGGCTACGGGGGCTTCCTGCGCGGATGGCGTGACAGCGAGAGTTGCACGGAGCGCCTCTATAGAACGATTATGGTTCTCGATCGCATGAAGGTGGGCCGTCTCTGCGGCCTCTTGAGTTGCCTCGGAACTCTGGCCAGCGCCTTCGCGACGCAGCTTCTCAATCATCGCCTCATGAACTGAAATCTGCTCTTCGATAAATGATGAGAAAGATGACATCGCGTACCTCCGTCTTTGACGCATCAGAGACGCCTTGAGGACTCGTCGCATTGATGGAGATCAGACAATCGAGAAAATTACCGGAGTTGCTCGTCCGGTGTGGAAGCGTCCCCCTTGGCGGCGCGATGGATCTGGGAGGTCGCGGTCCCTGCCACTCAAGGAGCAGAGCGTTCATTTGCCGTTACAGAGGAGACCAGCGATCTCGTGCGAATGCGGGCCGTCTTTCGGTATTCGCGGGGCGTGAATCCCGTCTCCAAACGGAAGTACCGGTTGAAGTTTGACAGGTTGTTGAAGCCTGCCTCGAAGCAGATGTCGGTGATTGGAACATCCGTCTCCGCCAGCAACGTTCGTGCGCGCCAAACGCGGACAGAGCGGCTGTAGGCGGAGAAGTTCATGCCTGTCAGGCGCCGGAAGGCGCGGGAGAAGGCGGAGGATTCGAGGCCGACGAGACACGCCACCTCATGCATGGAGGCGCCAGGATTGGACTGCATGATCTGGATTGCCCGGTCGATCCGTCGGTGCCGTCGGTCGGATACGTTGTTGTAGGTTGCCGTGAAGTGCTCGCTCGCGAGGATACGCTTGTGAGGAGCCGCCTCTACCCGCTCCAGGATCTCGATGAAAAGGCCGAGCCGGCTGCTGCCCTGGCTCTCGTGCAATTCAATGACTTTTCCGCCGATCTCGATCGCTTCGGGCCCTAGAATTTCTAGCCCTCTATCCGCAGAAGGCTTCAGGCGATGAAGCACCTCGAACTCACGACAGACGGAGCGGGCGCCGATTAGCGCATCGGCATCGAACTGCAGGACCAGATCGCGGCCGGGGAGGTGTGGCGCGCCCGGCGTGATCCAGTTATGGGGCAGGTTCGTCCCGGTCAGCATCAGGTGGCCGGGTTTGAACGGTCCGACATAGTCGCCAACATACGCAAAGCCTTGAGCGGCCGGAATGAAGTGAATTTCCCATTCCGGGTGATAGTTCCAGATGCAGATCGGGTTCGGGTAGTCATCACGCCGGACCAGGTAGGACTTGCCCTGTGGCAGGACGATCTGCTCACGTGTCGCCGTAAACGTGTCGGAGACAGAGCGAGGGAAATCTGGTGCCACCGTCATTAGAAATCCCCCAAATGCAAAGCAGAAAGTCAAAATAGTATCATTTCGCGTCAGATTGCAAACTAGTTCACGCTCCTGACATCCACAGAATAAGCCCCGTCGACGGCCATGGGAGTTGCCGTCCGAGGGAGGAAATCATGAGATTGAATATGCTCCGCGCCGGTTGCGCGGCCATTGCAATGTTGGCGGCTTCCAATGCCTTTGCTGCGGCCCAGTGCGAGGATGATCTGCGCATCCTGGCGCAGCCGCGCGACGGCCTGACGTTGCTGGAAGACTACGTGGATGAGTTCGAGGAGCTATCCGGTGCTGGCTTCGAGATCAGCTATCTCAACGAAAACGACCGCAGGGCGAAGTCGCAAGCGGATGCGTCGACGGTTGGAAGCTTCGACGTGTACTATGTGGATGAGGCTAATCTGGCACTCTTCGCATCCTCCGGCTGGATCGTGCCCCTGGACGGTTATTATCCTGAGCAATATGATTACAACGACTTCGACGCAGGCATGCGGGCGGCGGCCACCTATGACGGCAAGCAGTGGTTTACACCGATCCAGGGCGGCGGCGACCTGATGGTCTACCGCACCGATCTTCTCGAGAAGGCGGGCATCCAGCCGCCAAAGACCTGGGACGAGTATATTGCGACCGTCGAGAAGCTGCATGATCCGGACAATGGCGTCTACGGCACGGCACTGCGCGGCCAGCGCGGTTCGGGTGCAAACGTCTGGCGCTGGATGCCGTTGTTCAAGGCCAATGGCGGCGAATGGTTCAAGGACGGCAAGCCCGCCTTCAACTCGGAAGCTGCCGTGAAGGCAACGGAGGCCTATCTCGACCTTTTCAAGTACTCGGCACCCGGCACACAGACGGGATCCTGGGATGAGTCGACTGGTGCGTTCCGGGCCGGCAAGGTTGCGATCATCATTGAGTCCGCGCCGCTTGGCGGCATGTCGGTCGATAAGGCGCAGAGCCAGGTGGCCGACAAGGTTGCCTTCTCGGTTCCGCCGTCACCGCTGCCAGGCGGCGGTTATGCCCACGGCTTTGCCATCGCCTCCAAGGCGAACGCGTCCGAGGAAGAAAAGGCATGCGCCGGCCTCTTCGTTGCCTGGGCAACTTCCAAGGAGCAGGAAGCACGGCGTCTGGAAGCTGGCCAGCCGGGCGAACTGACCCGCACCAGCACCTACCAGAGCCCGGAATATGCCAAGACCTTCGGCCAGAACCTGTCGGACGCCATGGCAGCAACCGGTGAAAAAACCACGGTCACCTTCTGGCAGGATCCGCGCTGGCAGGAACTCGGCAACCAGTGGGGCATCATGCTGGAAGAGCTGATCACCGGCAGCCGCACGGACATCAAGGCAACCCTTGATGAACTCGAGGCCTTCGCAACCAAGCTCTGACGCCTCCCAGGGCACCCGGGCGCGCTGACGAAGCGCGCCCATTTCGGATGTGAAGGATCTGCCATGCGTCGCGGCCGCTCGCTGCCTTATGTGTTTCTTGGGCCCACTCTGGGCATACTGGTCGTGCTGGCACTGGTGCCGACGATCTACGCGATCAATATCTCGCTGCAGAACCGGACCCTGTCGCAGCCGATGGCCGACTATGTCTGGTTCGCCAACTATGTCGCACTTTTCTCCGATGCTCGTTTCCTCAACGCGCTCTGGGTTTCGTTCAAGTGGGAGATCCTGAGCGTCACCGCGACCATGGTCACCGGGCTGGCACTTGGCATCGCCATGTTCGAGGCGGCAAGCCCGCGGATGCGCAATATCCTCTGCGTCCTTTTCATCATCCCGGTCCTCCTGCCGCGCGTCTGTGCAGCCTTCGTCTGGAAGTTCTCCTTCCATCCCCTTTATGGCGCGCTCACCTGGCCCGTCCGAGAAATCACCGGCAGCACGCCGGACATCTTGTCGACGCCGCTTGGGGCGCTTCTTGCCGTCGCCTTCGTCGATGTGTGGCAATGGGGTCTGTTCTTCGCAGTCATCATCCTGAAGCTTCTGGAATCACTGCCCCCGCAGCCGCTGGAAGCTGCCCGAATCGACCACGCCACCCGGTTCGAAGTGCATCGTTTCGTGACGCTGCCCATGCTGAAGGCGCCATTGATCAGCCTGCTCCTCGTCAAGGCGATCGAAAGCCTGCGCTCCTTCGACCTCGTCTATGTCATGACACGCGGTGGCCCCGGCATCTCCACCGAAACGCTTGACATGTACGCTTATTCGCAAGGATTCATCGAGTCCGGCAAGATTTCCTACGCCTCGTCCATGGCGGTCATCATGATGGTGCTGACGATCGTGACCTTTACCTTCACCTGGAAAAGGCTGAACCGATGAAGCTCTCGACCCTTCTACTCAGGCTTCTTTTGTCTTTGGCTGCGGCGCTCGTTGTGCTGCCGTTGTTATGGACCCTGCTCAACGCCTTCAAGACCAACGCCGACCTCCTGGTCAGCACGCCGAAGCTCGTCTTCCAGCCTGTCTGGGACAACATGAGCTATGTCTTGAATCGCCGCTCCGTGGCCCGCGCGCTGACGAATTCGCTGATCATCTGCTCGACGGCCGTGCTGATCGGCGCGGTGATCGGGGTCCCGGCCGCGTATGTCATTGCGCGCTTCAAGAATCGCATGACTGCAGAGGCGCAATTCTTCGTCCTGTCGCTGCGCTTCCTGCCACCGGTCGCCATTGCCATCCCGATGCTGGTGATCTGGCTGGGGCTCGACCTCTACGACACGCGGCTCTCGCTGATCATCACCTACCTGATCGTCACGGCCTCCATCACCATCTGGCTTTCGGTGCCGTCCTTCGAGCGTGTCAGCCTGCATGTGGAGGAGGCGGCGCGGGTTGATGGGCTCGGACCCTATGCGACCTTCTTCCGCATCGCGCTGCCGATCGCCCGCTTCCAGATCTTCGGCGCGATCGCCTTCTCTTTCGTGCTGGTCTGGAACGAATTCCTGCTTGCCATGATGCTCACAACGTCGAGAGCGAAGACACTGCCCATCATAGCCTCGGAAATGTCGCAACTCGGGATGAACGTGCCTTGGGGCATTCTCAACGCTGCCGTAGTGCTTCTGTCGCTGCCGCCGCTGATCCTGCTCGGCGTTATGGCCGGCGGGCTGAATGCCGCCTTCTCCAAGAAAACTGATCAAGGTTGATACCCATGAAAGCACTTGTCCTCGAACGCGTCGGTGAACTCTCCCTGCGTGATATCGACCTGCCTCAGGAGATGGGGCCAGACGATGTCCGTATCCGCCTGCACACGGTCGGCGTTTGCGGCAGCGACGTGCACTATTACACGCATGGACGAATCGGCGACTTCGTCTTGAACGAGCCGATGGTGCTTGGTCACGAGGCGGCTGGAACGATCACTGAGGTCGGCGCCAACGTCACCCATCTGAAGCCGGGCGATCGTGTTTGCATGGAGCCGGGCATTCCAGACCCCAAGTCCCGCGCTTCCCGCCTCGGCCTTTATAATGTTGATCCTGCCGTGACCTTCTGGGCAACGCCGCCGGTGCATGGCGTGCTTTCGCCCGAGACGGTCCACCCGGCGAGCTTCACCTACAAGCTGCCCGACAATGTCTCCTTTGCCGAAGGTGCGATGGTGGAACCATTCGCGGTCGGCATGCAGGCTGCCACGCGAGCTCGCATCACGCCCGGCGACACCGCGGTCGTGACCGGTTGCGGCACGATCGGGATCATGGTGGCCCTTGCAGCACTTGCGGGCGGCTGCTCGCGGGTGCTGATCTCCGACCTGTCGGAAACAAAGCTGAAGCTGGCCGAGACCTATGACGGCATCACCGCCGTCAACTTGCGTGAGCAGAACCTCGTCGAGGCCGTCAATACGGCAACCGAAGGCTGGGGTGCGGACATTGTGTTCGAATGCTCCGGCGCAGCAGCGGCCGTGCGCGACCTCTTCAAGGTCGTGCGTCCGGGCGGCACGGTGGTTCTGGTTGGCCTTCCGCCCGAGCCGGTGCCGATGGACATCGCGGCTGCCTGCTCGCGCGAATGCCGCATCGAAACCGTGTTCCGTTATGCCAATGTCTTTGACCGGGCTCTTGCCCTGATCGCGGCCGGTAAGGTCGATCTGAAGCCGCTCGTCTCCGGCACCTTCTCGTTCGACCAGTCAGTCGCTGCCTTCGGAAGGGCGGCTGAAGCGCGTCCTGAAGATGTGAAATTGCAGATCATCCTAGACGGGGAGGGGAGCTGATGGCGACCGTCGAATGCCGCGACATCCGCAAGGTCTACGGCGCGCTTGAGGTCATGCGTGATTTCAACCTGAAGGTCGACGACCACGAATTCGTCGTGTTTCTCGGGCCCTCGGGCTGCGGGAAGTCGACGATGCTGCGGATGATCGCCGGCCTTGAGGAGATCACCGGCGGCGACCTGATGATTGGCGGCCAGCGCATGAACGACCGCGATCCGGGTGACCGGGGTATTGCCATGGTCTTCCAGAACTATGCGCTCTACCCCCATATGAGCGTGCGCGAGAACATCACCTTCGGGCTGGAACGGTCCGGAGTGCCTAAGGCCGAGATCGACAGGCGTCTGGCTCCGGTTGTCGAGAGCCTAGGGCTTGGTGTCTACCTGTCGCGCAAGCCAACGGAGCTTTCCGGCGGTCAGCAGCAACGCGTGGCCATCGCCCGCGCGATGATCAAGACGCCGGAAGTCTTCCTGTTCGACGAGCCACTGTCAAACCTCGACGCCAAACTGCGCGGCAGCCTGCGGGTAGAAATAGCGCGCCTGCACCGCAGCCTGAAGACGACGAGCATCTATGTCACCCACGACCAACTCGAGGCGATGACGCTGGCCGACAGGATCGTGTTGATGAAGGATGGCCGGATCGAGCAGATGGGAACGCCGGAAGAGATCTACCAGACGCCGGCCACCTTATTCGCAGCCGGCTTCATCGGCACGCCGAACATGAACTTTCTTCCGATGGAAGTGTCCGATGGAATACTCGTTTCCGAAACGATCCGCATGCCCGCCAGTCGTTCAATCCGGGCAGGGCGGGTAACGGTGGGAATTCGCCCGGGTGCTTTCCGGCTTTCTGCCCACCCAGGAGCATTCAAAGGGCGCGTGGAACGAAATGAGTTCCACGGCGAGACGCGGCTCGCGACGATCCGTAACGGCAGTCACGAGATCAATGTCGCGTTGCCGGCCTCCACCGTCGTCCACGAGGGTGAGGTCGTTGACCTCGATGTCTCCGCGGAAGATCTGCATCTCTTCGAACCGCAGACCGGCAAACGGATTGTTCTTTAGCTTGCCCTAATGAGCCCTAGATAAAACGAGATCATCACCTGTTGCTTCACGGCCAGGCGGCGAAGCTCGTTTCGCGTGGGATGCGGGCCATGGCGGCATCTTCGCGGTGGGATCGTGGAGACACGCCAGCTTCCCTCTTGAAGAAGCGGCTGAAGTAGGCGGCGTCCTTGAAACCCAGCGCCTCGGCTATTTCCGCTACCTGCATCGTCGTGCCCTCCAGCAGCATTGCTGCTTGCGACAGGATGCGGCTATGGATGACAGCTGCCGGTGTTCGCCCCGTTGCACGCCGCACTGCGGTGTTGAGGCGGTCCGTAGTAATCCCTAGGGTTGCGGCATAGCGAGGGATCGTCCAATGCTCTCGTGCGTGAAGCTCAACCAGATGAAGAAAGCTACGGACGATCGCCCGCGGCGAGGGCTGACTTTGCTGTGCGGCCGGTTCAGAGTG
>DASYHX010000593.1:0-15568 GCA_035998065.1 Pseudorhizobium sp. | reverse complement strand
CGTCGTTCGTCTTCAGTCTGAGGGTGAGGACGGAGGCGCCCCCCCTTTCCCATTCATCCGCCGTCATCGGCGTGCCGGAGGGATCAAACCAATCGATGTCGTCGCCAGCATCGGCAAAGAAGCCGGTTTCCGCGAAGACCGAAAACCGTTTGCGCAGCGCCGAGAGGTGCGCCGTGTGCTCGAGCAGTTCGTTGTCGAGCGCCTCCCAATTTACCCAGGTGATCGCGTTGTCCTGGCAGTAGGCGTTGTTGTTGCCGCCCTGGCTGCGTCCGGCTTCGTCGCCCATGGTCAGCATAATGGCACCGCGGCTGGCAAAGAGGGTGGAGAGCAGCGCCTTAACATCGCGGCGGCGTTTCTCGGTAATGCCGACATCGTCGGTCGCCCCTTCGACGCCGTTGTTCCACGAGAAGTTGTCGTGGTGGCCGTCCCGGTTTTCCTCGCCGTTGGCATGGTTGTGGCGTTCCTCATGCGAGACCATGTCCATCAGTGTGAAGCCGTCATGGGCGGCGATGAAGTTGACGCTGCGCGTGGCGTGCTGGCCGTGGCGGGCGAAGATATCTTGCGAGCCGGCAAGTCGCGTGGCGAGTTCTCCGATCGTCCAGTGGTCGCCGCGCCAGAAGCGCCGAATATCATCGCGGGCGCGGTCGTTCCATTCCAGGAATGGTGGCGGGAAGTTGCCGAGCTGATAGCCGCCGGGGCCGATGTCCCAAGGTTCGGCGATCAGGGTGCGGTCGGCAAGCACAGGATCCTTTATCATTGCCTGCAGGGTCTCGCTTTCGGCGGAAAACCCGTGGGGGCCACGCCCCAGGATCGGTGCCAGATCGAAGCGGAAGCCGTCGATCCCGGCATGCAGCACGAAGTGCCTTAGGCTGTCGAGGATCAGGCTTCGGACGAAGGGATGGTCGCAGGCGACGGTGTTGCCGGTGCCGGTGTCGTTGACCAGCGTGCCCGGATGACCTTCCACGTGGCGGAAGCAGGCGAGGTTGTCGAGGCCGCGCAGCGAGAGTGTCGGGCCTGCACGATCGCTTTCGCCGGTATGGTTGAAGACAAGGTCGAGGATGACGCCGATGCCGGCGTCGTGCAGCGCCGCCACCGTCTCGCGCAGTTCCCTGATGCCTTCAGGGCAAAGGCGCGGGTCGAGCGCCATGAAGCCGACCGGGTTATAGCCCCAGCCGTTGGTAAGCGCGAGCGGCGGCAGGTGCCTCTCGTCGATCCAGGCGGTGATCGGCATCAGCTCGACCGCGTCCACACCGATTCGCTTGAGGTGCGTGAGGACGGACGGGTGGGCGAGCGCGGCGATGGTGCCCCGCTGACGCTCGGGTATGTCCGGGTGGAGCATCGTGAAGGGACGGACGGCGATCTCGTAGATCAGCCCGCCGGCGCGGAAGAGCGGTGCTGTCTGTACAACCCTGTCGTGGCTGCGAAGGATCGCCTTCGGCATGAGAGAGGCGGTATCGACACCTTGTAGCCCCAGCTTGCGGTCATAGACAAAGGGCCGGTCGATCTCAGTGGCATAGGGGTCGAGCAGCAGTTTCGAGGGATCGAACCACAGGCCTTGGTCCGGCTCGTAGGTGCCGTGGGCGCGATAGCCGTAGCGCGTACCTTCCCCCGCCTTCGGTACGGAGAGGCGGTGGATGTTATCCTCGCCGCGCTGCATCGGCAGGCGGGTCTCCGTGTTGCTCTCGTCGAAGAGGCAGAGGTCGATCGCCTGCGCGCCCTGCGACCACACGGCAAATTCAGCGCCGTCGTTGGTGGTTCGAACATCGCCCGGGGTTTCTTCGTCTGCCATCGATCAGGTGATCACGGTTGGCCCGCTACGGCCGGTGCGCGTCTTGATCCCGGCGATCTCGTCGGCGACGGCGATGAGGTCTGCAAGTGCGGTCTGCGTTTCGATGCCGTGCTTGGAAGCGTCCGGCTCATAACGCTCCACATAGACGCGCAGGGTGGCTCCGGAGGTGCCGGTGCCGGAAAGGCGGAAGACAACGCGGCTGCCACCCTCAAACAGGATGCGGATGCCCTGCTTCGTGCTGACGGAACCATCGATCGGATCGGTATAGGAAAAGTCATCCGCCGCCTCGACCTTCAGGTCGCCAAAGCTCTCGCCGGGGAGCGATGACAGCTTCTCGCGCAGCGCGTCCATCAGGCTGTTGGCGGCGTCGGTGTCTACTTCCTCATAATCGTGGCGGGAGTAATAGTTGCGGCCATATTCGGCCCAGTGCTTGCGGACGATCTCCGCCACGCTTTTCTTGCGAGCCGCGATGATGTTCAGCCAGAAGAGGATCGCCCATAGGCCATCCTTCTCGCGCACGTGATCGGAGCCGGTCCCGAAGCTCTCCTCGCCACAGACCGTGACCTTGCCGGCATCCATCAGGTTGCCGAAGTATTTCCAGCCGGTCGGCGTCTCGTACATGCCGAGTCCGAGCTTTTCCGCCACGCGGTCGGCGGCAGCGCTGGTCGGCATGGAGCGGGCGATGCCGGCTATGCCCTTAGCGTAGCCGGGGGCGCATTTCGCGTTGGCGGCGATGATCGCAAGGCTGTCGGACGGAGTGACGAACATGTCTTTGCCGACCACCATATTGCGGTCGCCGTCGCCATCGGAGGCGGCGCCGAAGTCCGGGCCATTGGCGCTCATCACGTCGTCATAGAGTTCCTTGGCGTGCACGAGGTTGGGGTCCGGGTGGTGCCCGCCGAAATCCGGTAGCGGCGTTGCGTTTCGTACGGAGCCCGCGGGTGCGCCGAGGCGCTTCTCGACGATTTCCTTCGCATAGGGTCCGGTGACGGCGCCCATGGAATCCATGGCGATGCGAAAGCCGCCCGAGATCAGATTCCGGATGGCATCGAAATCGAACAGGCTCTCCATCAGTTCGGCATAGTCGGCGACCGGGTCGACCACCTCGACCGTCATGCCCGCGAGGTCGAAGCTGCCCACCATGTCCAGGTCGATATCGGCTGCGTCGGCAATCTTGTACTCGCTGATGATCTTGGAGCGCTCGAAGATCGCCCCGGTGATCTTCTCCGGTGCCGGCCCGCCATTGCCGATATTGTACTTGATGCCGAAGTCCTCGTTCGGGCCGCCTGGATTGTGGCTGGCCGACAGGATAATGCCGCCAAAGGCCTTGTACTTGCGGATGACGTTTGAGGCGGCGGGCGTCGACAGGATGCCGCCCTGGCCGACCATGACCTTGCCGAAGCCCGCCGCGGCCGCCATCTTCAGCACCTTCTGGATGACTTCGCGGTTGTAGTAGCGACCGTCGCCGCCCACCACCAGGGTCGCGCCTGCAAAGCCTTCCAGCGAGTCGAAGATCGACTGGATGAAGTTCTCGGCATAGTTCTCCTGGACAAAGACGGGCACCTTCTTGCGTAGGCCGGAGGTGCCCGGCTTCTGGTCCTTGTAGGGGGCGGTCGCAACGGTCCTGATCATCGTCTTATCGGCCTTTCATTGTCAGTCGGGCATAAAGTTCGGCATAGACGCCGGCGCTCTTGTCCCAGGATAGGTCGGATTTCATGCCCTGCTTCTGCATCGCGAGCCAGGCCTTCTGATCGGCGTAGAGGCGGAAGGTTCGGCGAAGCGCCCGGCGAAGGCCATCGGCCGTCGTCGGGGCGAAGCTGATGCCAGTGGCAACCTTGGCGGCAAGGGCGGCCGGATTGGCGTCGATCACCGTGTCGTTCAACCCGCCGGTTCGCGTTACCACAGGTATGCAACCGTAGCGCAGGCCGTAAAGCTGTGTCAGGCCGCAGGGCTCAAAGCGCGATGGGATAAGGATGGCGTCGGAACCTGCCTGCATCAGGTGCGACAGCGGTTCATCATAACCGGTGATGATGGCGACGCGGCGGGGATGCTGCGCGGCTGCGTGGCGGAAGGCGTCCTCCAGCCAGGCTTCCCCGGAGCCGAGGACGGCAAGCCGGCCGCCCTGCGACACGAGATCGCCCACGCATTCAGCCAGCAGATCCATGCCCTTCTGCCCGGTCAGGCGTGACACCACGCAGAACAGCGGCCCGTCATCCTGCTCAAGACCGAACCGTTCGGCCACGGCGCGCTTGTTCTTTCCGCGGTTCTTGAGGTTGGCAGTACCGTAATTGGCCTTGATCAGCGGGTCGCGCTCCGGATTCCAGATATCGGCATCGATGCCGTTGACGATGCCGTGCAGATCACTCGCACGGGAGGCGAGCACGCCTTCCATGCCCAGACCGAATTCGCCCGTCAGAATTTCTTCCGCATAGGTGGGACTGACCGTGCTGACGGCCGTCGCCGCCTGCACCCCGGCCTTGAGATAGCCGATGCCACCCCAATACTCGATGCCTTCGATTGAATAGGCATCCGGCGGAAGCCCGAGATGGGGAAAGATGTCGACCCCGTAGCGTCCCTGGAAGGCGATGTTGTGGATCGTCATCAGGCTCGGCGGTGCGGGCTTTCCGGAATAGCGCAGATAGGCTGGCAGCAGTCCGGTCTGCCAGTCGTGCACATGCACGAGATCCGGACGCCATGCCGCAATCCTCCCCAGCGCGATGTCGGCGCCGGCGCGAGACAGGGCGGCAAAGCGGCGCCAGTTGTCACCGTAATCCTGGCCGTTCGTATCGAGATAGGGGCCACCGGCGCGATCAAAGAGCGAGGGCGCGTCGAGGATGAGGAGATCGAGCCCACCGTGACGGGCCTCCAGGATCGTCGCCACGTGGCCCAGAAGGTCCTCGTAGTGCAGGCAGGGCGAGGTGTCGCGCACCGCCCGCATGATCGCCGGGTAGCCGGGGATGAGCGTGCGGGTGCGCACGCCATGTTCATCCAGCGCCAGCGGCAGGGCGCCGACGACGTCGGCGAGCCCTCCGGTCTTGATCAGCGGATAGATTTCGGAGGCGACCGAAAGGACGTTCATGCGGCGCTACAGATCCAGTTTGTCGATCATCGGCTGGGTGATAAGGCAGATGCCGCTTTCGGTGCGGCGGAAGCGTTTGGCATCAAGCTCCGGATCCTCGCCGACAACGAGACCCTCCGGAATGGTTACATTGGAATCGATGACGACGTTGCGAAGCTGAGCGCGGCGTCCCACCCGGACGTTGGGAAGAACCACAGCGCCATCCAGCCTGGAATAGGAATTGGCGCGTACGCCGGTGAAGAGCAGGCTCCTGTGGAGTGACGAGCCGGAGATGATGCAGTCCCCCGACACGACCGAGGAGATCGCCGAGCCGCGGCGGTCTTCGTCGTCATGGACGAACTTGGCGGGCGGGGTGATCTCCGCATAGGTCCAGATCGGCCAGGACTTGTCGTAGATGTCGAGTTCCGGCAGCACCGCCGTGAGATCAACATTCGCCTGCCAATAGGCCTCGATGGTGCCGACGTCGCGCCAATAGGACTCGCGCTCGAAATCGGAACGGACGCAGGAATTAGCGAAACGGTGCGCCACCGCTTTGCCGTTTTTCACGATCCACGGAATGATGTCCTTGCCGAAGTCGCGGCTGGAAGAGGGGTCGGCGGCGTCGCGCCTCAGCGCCTCGAACAGGAACTTGGTATGAAAGACGTAGATGCCCATGGACGCCAGAGCGAAGTCCGGCTTGTCGGGCATGCCCGGTGGGTCTGCGGGTTTCTCGACGAAATCGATGATCTCGTCCTTCTCGTTGACATGCATGACGCCGAAGCCCGTCGCTTCCATGCGCGGCACCTCAAGGCAGCCGACGGTCACGTCTGCGCCTGAATCGACATGCTGCTGGAGCATGTATTCATAATCCATCTTGTAGACGTGATCGCCCGCCAGGATGACCATGTATTCAGGATTGTATGTCTCGATGATGTCGATGTTCTGGTAGACGGCATCCGCCGTACCTTCATACCACTGCGTTTCCGAAACGCGCTGCGAGGCGGGCAGGATGTCAAAGCTCTCGTTTCGCTCCGGACGAAAGAAACCCCAGCCGCGCTGCATGTGGCGGATCAGCGAATGCGCCTTGTACTGGGTTGCGACGCCGATGCGGCGGATGCCAGAATTCAAAGCGTTCGACAGCGCGAAATCGATGATGCGCGCCTTGCCGCCGAAGTAAACGGCGGGCTTGGCGCGCCGATCGGTCAGTTCCTTCAGCCGGCTGCCGCGGCCGCCGGCGAGGACATAGGCCATGGCATCACGTGCCAGCGGTTGGTACCTTTTATCGTCCATAGTCCTCCCCCCTTGTTTATGACTGTTCCAGTTCAAGCATGATCGTCGCCAGCGGCGGCAATGTCATCGTTGCGCTGATGGTTCCTCCCGCATCGACGGCCTGCACGCGACCACCATTGCCCTTGCCGCCGCCGCCGTAGATCTCCGCATCCGTATTGAGGATTTCACGCCAGCGGCCCGCTTTTGGCAACGGGATTCGATGATTTTCGCGATATACGGGCGTGAAATTGGTGATCACTGCCACAGGTTTTTCGCCAGGTGCGAGGCGCAGCCACGCGAAGACCGAGTTCTCATCGTCATCGGCGACCAGCCACTGGAAGCCTTCCGGCTCGCAATCGCGAGCGTGAAGGGCTGGCTTTGCGCGGTAGGTAATGTTGAGATCGCGAACAAGCCGCCGCATGCCCTCGTGCTGGTGATAATGCAGGAGGTTCCAGTCGAGCGACTTCGCCTCGCTCCACTCGCTCCACTGGGCAAACTCCTGACCCATGAAGAGCAGCTTCTTGCCCGGATAGCCCCACATGAAGGCGTAGTAGGCGCGCAGGTTGGCAAATTTCTGCCAATCGTCGCCGGCCATCTTGGCAATCAGCGAACCCTTCCCATGCACCACCTCGTCGTGGCTGAGCGGCAGGACGAAGTTCTCCGAAAAGGCATAGATCAACCCGAAGGTGATCTCGTTGTGGTGATGCCTGCGGTGCACCGGCTCGCGGCTCATGTAGCTCAGCGTGTCGTGCATGAAGCCCATGTTCCACTTGAAGCCGAAGCCGAGCCCGCCTTCGTGGACTGGGTGGGACACCTTCGGCCATGAGGTGGATTCCTCGGCGATCGTCATGACGCCTGGATGGTTGCCGTAGGAAAGGGTGTTGAGCTTCTGCAGGAAGCGCACGGCTTCCAAGTTCTCGCGACCGCCGTATTCGTTTGGGATCCACTCGCCATGCTTGCGCGAGTAGTCGAGGTAGAGCATCGACGCCACCGCATCGACGCGCAGGCCGTCGAGGTGAAATTTCTCGGCCCAGTAGAGCGCGTTGTTGATCAGATAGGACAGAACCTCCAGGCGGCCGAAATTGTAGATCGCCGTGTTCCAGTCCGGATGGAAGCCCTTGCGAGGGTCCTCATGCTCGTAGAGGGCGGTGCCGTCGAAATGGCTGAGGCCGTGCGCGTCCGTCGGGAAGTGGGCGGGCACCCAATCGAGGATGACGCCGATGCCGACCTTGTGGCAGCCGTTGACGAAGCGGACGAAGCCTTCCGGGTCGCCAAAGCGGGCGCTTGGCGCGTAGAGCCCGGTCGTCTGGTACCCCCAGGACGGATCATAAGGATGCTCGGTGATTGGCAGGAGTTCGATATGGGTGAAGCCCATGTCCGTGACGTAGGGGATGAGGCGCGAAGCCAATTCATCCCAGGACAGGAAGCTGCCGTCCTCGCGGCGCTGCCAGGAACCGGCGTGCACCTCGTAGATGGAGATCGGCTGCCGGCGGTGGTTCGCCTGTTCCCAATGGCGCCGGTGGGCCTGATCCTCCCACTCCTGCTTGAGTTCGGGCGTGGTCACGGAAGCGTTCTTCGGGCGAAGCTCTGCGCGGCGGGCAAAGGGATCCGCCTTCAGGGGGAGCACATTGCCCTCACTGCCGACGATCTCGAACTTGTAGGACGAACCGGCCTGGACATCCGGGGCGAAGATCTCCCAGATGCCGGTATCGACCCGCAGCCGCATGACGTGCATGCGGCCGTCCCAAGAGTTGAAATCGCCAACCACAGAGACGCGTTGCGCGTTTGGCGCCCAGACCGCGAAATGGAAGCCGTCCACCCCTTCGTGCCGGATCGGATGGGCCCCCATCTTGTCGAAGAGACGCAGGTGTGAACCTTCGCGGACGAAGTAGTCGTCCATGGGGCCGAGCACGGGACCGAAACTGTAGCAATCGGTGACGGCCCACTCATCATCGCTGCGCCGTGCGCGGTAGCGGATCGGACGGAGGTTCTGCGCTTCCACCGGTCCCTCGAAAAAGCCCGCCTCATGGCGCTGCTTCAGCTCTCCAAGCGGAGTGCCGTCGAGCGCGAAGACAGAAACGGCCTCCGCGCCGGGAATAAAGCAGCGAACATGGTAGCCGGAGGGCAGCTTATGGATGCCAAGGACGGCGAACGGGTTTGCGTGCCGTCCTTCCACGATCGCCTCGATCTCCGACGCCGGAATTTCGCCAGGGGCTCTTCCGTCGTCGGCAGACCGCGGCGATGTTGTCATCAGGCTCTCCAGATCTCCGACGCGTATTGGCGAATGGTTCTGTCAGAGGAGAACCAACCCATCCGGGCGGTATTGCGAATTGTCTTTGAATACCATGATTTAGGGTCGGTCCAGATTTGGTCAACGGTTCTTTGTGCGGCCGCGTAGGCATCGAAATCGGCGGCGACCATGAACCAGTCATGGTTGTAGATGCCGTCGATCAACCCGGTGAACCGGGAGCGGTCGTCCGGAGAAAAGACGCCCCCAGCAATCGCATCCAAAGCCTGGGCAAGCTCTTTCGACTGTTCGATGACAGCGCGCGGCTCATAGGCATCGGCGCGGAGCTTGGCCACTTCTTCCGCCGTCATGCCGAAGATGACGATGTTGTCCTCTCCGACATGATCCCGCATCTCGACATTGGCGCCATCCAGCGTACCAATGGTGAGAGCCCCGTTGAGCGCAAACTTCATGTTGCCGGTGCCGGAAGCCTCCATCCCGGCTGTCGAAATCTGCTCCGACAGGTCGGCGGCGGGAACCATGACCTCGGCCAGAGACACGTTGTAGTTCGGGATGAAGACGATCTTCAACAGCCCCCGCACGGCCGGATCGTTGTTGATGACCCGGGCGACATCGTTTGCCAGTTTGATGATCAGCTTGGCGTTGTGGTAGCTCGGAGCGGCCTTGCCGGCGAAGAGCTTGACGCGCGGCACCCAATCCAGCTCCGGACGCGAGCGGATCTGGTCGTAGAGAGCAACCGCTTCGATGATGTTCAGAAGCTGCCGCTTGTATTCATGGATGCGTTTGATCTGGATGTCGAACATCGCCGAGGGATCGACGCGCACCCCCATGCGACTGCCGACCAGGTTTGCGAGCTGGACCTTGTTCGCCCGCTTCACCGCCGCGAACTTGTCCTGGAAGGCGGGATCGTCAGCGAAATCGTCGAGTGCACGCAGAGCTTCCGTGTCGTCGAGGAACTTGTCACCGATCGCCTCGCGGATGAGGGAGGTCAGCTCGGGGTTACACTGCATCAGCCAGCGACGGGGCGTAATTCCGTTCGTCTTGTTGTTGATGCGCTGCGGATAGAGCTTGTGGAGGTCCTGGAACACCGTAACCTTCATCAGGTCGGTGTGCAGAGCGGAGACGCCATTGACCGAATGCGAGCCGATGAAGGCAAGATTGCCCATGCGCACGCGGCGATCGCCATTCTCGTCGATCAGCGATATCGAGCGGATCTGCGTGTCGTTGAAGCCCTTTTCCTTGCGCGCCTCAAGCAGGATCTTGGCATTGATGGCGTAAACCAGTTGCATGTGGCGCGGCAGGAGGCGCTCGAACAGCGGTACGGGCCAGCTTTCGAGTGCTTCGGGAAGAAGCGTGTGGTTGGTGTAGGAGAAGGTGCCACGCGTGAGTTTCCACGCCTCTTCGAACTCGATGCCGTGCACGTCGATCAGCAGGCGCATCATCTCGCCAATGGAGACGGCAGGATGGGTGTCGTTCAGCTGGACCGCGACCTTGTCCGGCAGGTTGGAGAAGTCGGGATACTGCTGAAGATGCCGGCGCAGAATGTCCTGCAAGGAGGCGGACGAGAAGAAATACTCCTGGCGCAGGCGCAGTTCCTGGCCGGCCGCGGTGGCGTCGGCCGGATAAAGGACGCGGGTCAGCGCCTCGGCCTTGTTGCTTTCGCGCAGCGCGCCGATGTGATCACCGGCGTTGAAGGCGTCGAGCAGGATCGGGTCGATCGGCTGGGCGGACCAGAGGCGCAGCGTGTTGACGCGCTGCGCGCGCCAGCCAACGACCGGCGTATCGTAAGCGGTGGCGATGACGCGCTCGGCCGGCTTCCAGACATAGCGGGGGGGCTCGTCGTAGCCTCCGATGGTTTCCACCGAGCCGCCGAAGCCGATCTCATAGGAGCTTTCGCGGCGCTCGAATTCCCACGGGTTCCCGTGAGCAAGCCATGTTTCCGGCAGTTCAACCTGCCAGCCATCCGCCATCTGCTGGCGGAACAGGCCATGGATATAGCGGATGCCATAACCATAGGCAGGAATGTCGACGGTCGCCATGCTTTCCATGAAGCAGGCCGCAAGACGGCCGAGGCCGCCATTGCCGAGCGCCGCATCCGGCTCCAGCCCTACGATGACATTGAGGTCGACGCCGAGGGACCCGAGGGCCTCCTTCAGATCTTCCATGACGCCGAGATTGGAGACGGCATCGCGCAGCAGGCGGCCGATCAGGAATTCCAGTGACAGATAATAGACCCGCTTGTCGCCGTTCCGGTAGGCGCGGCGGGTGGATTCCATCCACCGATCGATAATCCGGTCACGCACCACGAGGATCGCTGCGGTCAGCCAGTCGTGCGGCTTCGCCACCTTCGCGTCCTTGCCGATCCGGTAGGTGAGGCGCTCGATGATCTCCTCGGCGAGGATTTGCGGATTGGTGCTGCGCGGCGGCGGCTGGGGAATGTCAACGGTGGGAAGGGTGTTGTCCATGGGTTCGCCAATTCTTCTGGTGGAGCAGGATGGGAGAGGCCCGCTTCGGCCATTGGTCCCTGATTTGCATTGTGCGAAGTTTACGCATCGTTGCGGGATGCTGGCAACAAACCGATTGAATCGGCGGAAAAAAGGCGTGGAGGAAAGGAGGCCTTGAACTAGCGGCAAAAGAAAACCCGCCGGTGAGGGCGGGTCGATGACAGACGCGGAGTAAAATCAGTGGGTGAGGAGCGTACGAGCTTTGACCGCTTCCTTCGCGATCTGGGAGAAGTCGGATACCAGTTGCTCCATCGTCTCCGGCTCGTAGTAGTCACTCGCCGTGCTGGCACAGTAGCGAAGCAACTGCTTTCCCTTGTCGGGTGCCATGAAGGCAACGGTGAAAATGCGCGTTTTAGCTTCCTTCGCATCGTCGCACCGATCCCGCACCGCCCCATCGATCGTGGGGTTCCACTGGTTGCTGTAGCCGGTCATCTCACCGTCCGTCATGAGGACGATAAATCGCTCGACGGTCTCATTCTCTTTCTTTCCGTGCTCCTCACTTTCACTATCGCTTCCGTCGGGGGCTTTTTGCACTCCGAGATGTGCGACCTGCATCGCCCCGCTGGCGTCCGTTCCTCCCTCCGGTTTTTCGGGCAAGCCTGCAATGTAAGTGCGTGCCGCGGATGTCCCCCATCCCATGAGTGGCTGGGTCTGTCCCATGACGTTGTGGTTGTACGATACTGCACCGGTCCGCGTCAGATCTCCCTCTGGATCTGCGTCATCCAGAGCGCTGAACAGGGCGTTCGCTGCCATCTTGAGAGCAGCGATCTTCTTTACGTAAGTGATGTCCCATTCCTTGCACTCGTCACTCCATTTCTTTTTCTTTTTGCACGTCTTGCTTTCGACGGTCGTCGTGTTCCAGTCCATCGACCCTGACTCATCGAGTACGAGCGCCATCGAGAGTGCGGTCTCCTTCTCGCTGATGCCGCTCGTCGACGTGCTGTTCGTCGCAATGTTCATTGTCTGGTAGCCGAGCACGCCCATCAACGGCGTCAAAGCCACGTCGTAACTTGAGCCGACGGAGACTTCGAAGTTCGTGCCGGCACTGGTGGTGGTGGTCTTGATGTCGACATTGGTCGTCGCCGCCATCTCGCTTGCCGCTTCCGAGCCTATGGAATTCCCCATCTGGGCAATGAAGAACTGCTTGGCGATCTCCTTGGCCGCGGCTTCGTTGACGGCTTCACCCGTAGCAAGCGCCGTGGAGGCCGCAAGTGCCGCAGAATCGGCCGCTTCCTGCAACTGCGTCTTCGACATCATCATATTGGTAAGATCGAGAGCGACGCCGCCGGCTCCGATCAGGACCGGCAGGAGGATCGCCGTCATCATGCCGAAATTGCCGCTGCGGTCCTTGAGCAGCCGCGATATCCGTTTGTTCGCCATCATCGCCGTCTTCCCTGTTCATACACCTGAACCACGGAAAAGCTGTATCAAGGACTCGTGGAGGAACGGCTAAGCGGTTGCACCGCATTTTAACGATATCGACGGAAACGCCGGTACGGCTAGTCGTGGGGAACCACATCCACGGCCTGCTCGATCGTCTGCCCACCGTGACCCTTCAGTACGCCGATCACAGGGGCGATGTCAGCGTAGTCTCGGCCATAGGCGACGACAATATGATCGGCACCGGCCGCAATGTTGTTGGTCGGGTCGAGTTCCACATAACCCATCGCGTCCCCGCACCAGACCCGTACCCAGGCATGCATGGCGTCGGCTCCCTCCAGGCGCTCCTGGCCCAGTGGAGGAATCGTGCGCAGGAAGCCGCTGACATAGCCGGCGGGAATGCCGAGGCTGCGCAGGGCAACGATCATCACGTGAGCGAAATCCTGGCAGACCCCGCGCCTGAGGTGGAAGGCCTGCTGCGGCAGCGTGTCGACCTTCGTCGCATTCCCGTCATAGGTAAAATCGCGGTGGATGCGCTCGCAAAGCGCCAGCGCAATCTCCCGGATTGTCTTCTGAGGATTTGCCAGTTCACGCGCGAATGCGGCGATATCGGGTGTTTCGGGTGCGCGCGGGCTGGGTGCCGCGAGGTGGTGAGGAGAGGCAGGGTCGAGACGACGGGCCGCTGCCAATTCCTGCGGCAGTCGGCTCAGCGTGGTGGAAAGGTCGGCGGCGAGGGGATGGTCTTCGACGCGGACCCGCGCGTGCATGCGAATATCCAGCTGTCGATGTGGTGCACGCAAAAGTACCGCAGTTGCAGGTTGGCCGAAGAAGTCCGTAAAGGTCATGCGCTCTTCCGGCGAGGGGAAAACCTCGAGCGAAGCCTCGAGCAGCGTCTGGCGGCTCTGAATGACCAAGGGCAGCAGCCGGATCAGATGGCGGGCGTTCGAGGCTGGCGCGTCATAGCTGTAGCTCATGCGGAGAGAGAGATCGTAAAGCATGACAGCCGCTAGCTCAGGTAGGTGCGGGCGAGGGTTTCGGAGAACTGCTCAAGGTCGCGCTCGAGCTTCAGATAGACCTCCCTGTTCATGTCCTCGGCCGTCAGCACTGCCAGCCCCGAATGGAGGCGCATCACGTCCCGGAAACTCGCCGACATCTGGCCATCGACATAGGCATTGGGCAGTTGTTCCACCTCCCTGCGCAACTCGTTCAACTGAAACAGTATGGAGCGCGGGTTCATCGGGTCCAGCGCCAGCAGGTCTGTCACCGTCAGGCGCGTCGTGTTGACGTTGTAGCGGCGGCGGTGCGTCATGACGTTGTCCCCGATCTCGAGCAGCATGTCGAGGGCTCCGTCGGGCGCGCCCTGGTCCGTCATCTGGGAAAGGAGCCGCGTCACGTGGAGGGAACGTTCCAGGTAGCGGCCGATGGACAGGAAACGCCAGCTGGTGAAACGGTACATGTTCTCATGCACGAGGCCGGCAAAGCCCGCGAGCTTTCGCAACAGCACCGTCATAGCGTGTGCAGCATCGTCACCGGACCCCACCGTTTCATGGAAGCGGCGTGCCGTCTTCGCGAGATCGTTGAGCGCCAGCCACCCATCAGGAGAGAAGCGATCCCGAATATTGCCGGCCGCGTAACTGGCGCTCTCGATGTTGTGCAGGAGGGGAGTTGGGACACCCTGTGCGGCCTCGATTCCGAGGGTCTGTAGGTAACGGGCGACGTCGGCCAGAAGCGGCTGGCGCGGATCTGCCGCTTCTGCGTAACGCTGGTGCCAGGCGCGCAGAATCCGCAGCGCTCCCTCGGCGCGTTCCGTATATCGACCCAGCCAGAACAAGTTGTCGGCGGCGCGGCTTGGCAGGCTGCCGGGGAGGGGGCGTGCCGAGCCCTCGCCAGTCGCCAGGAGCGTCGGCGTGTCGACTGCCTTGTCGCTGACAATCCAGACGTCGGCTGCCTTTCCACCTGCCTGCATCGCAATCGCCGCAACATCGTCGCCCGCGCCGATGCGGGCAAAGCCGCCCGGCATGATCTGCCAGCCGTTCTCGGTGCGCGCGGCAAAGACGCGTAGCGACATGGGTCTCGGCACAAGCTTCCCCTCCAGATAGGCGGGGGTTGTCGAAAGCGTTACCGCCTCCTGTCCGACGAGCTTTGCTCCGTCCGAGGCGAGCCAGGAGGCGATCCGGGTGCGCGCGCTGTCGCGCAGGGATCGGCCCAGCACAGACTGGCCGTCGTCATCGAAAAACGGGCGGGTGGAGAAAGCGGGCCCGATCACCATGCGTCCGATGTTTTGCGCAACGTGCTCTCTTTCCGCCGGCTGGCCGCACCACCAGGTGGCAACAGACGGCAGCCGCAGGTCCTCCCCGAGAAGCCGGCGTGCGATCGCTGGCGTGAACGCAAGCAAGGCGCGCGTCTCGAGGATGCCGGATCCCAGTGCATTCACCATTGTCACGGATCCGGAGCGAACGGCCTCGACCATCCCGGGCGTTCCGATCTGCGATCCCTGATCGAGCTCGAGGGGATCCGCATAGGAGGCGTCCAGGCGCCGCCAGAGGATTCCGATGGGCCTCGGTCCCGCGACGGTCCGCACCATCAGCTGTCGGTTGATGACCGTCAGGTCCTCGCCCTCCAGCAGCATGAAGCCGAGGTAGCGGGCGATGTAGGCATGTTCGAAATAGGTTTCGTTCGCAGCGCCTGATGTCAGCAAAGCGATACGGTGTTCCGCGGTCTGCAGGCGCCCCTGCAAGGCGCGCCGAAAGCTGCCAAAGAAGGAGGCGAGGCGATGCACATGCATCTCGGCGTAGAGATCGGAGAAAGCACGCGTGGTGGCAACGCGGTTTTCCAATGCGAAGCCGGCGCCAGATGGCGCCTGGGTGCGGTCGGAGAGGACCCACCACTTTCCGTCTGGGCCGCGCCCGATCTCGAAAGCGCAGAAGTGCAGATATTGGCCGCTCGCGGGCTTGACCCCAACGAGGGGGCGGAGGAACTCCGGGTTTGATGCGATCAGTGACGGGGGCAGGAAGCCGTCGTGGACCAGACGGTTGTCGCCATAGACGTCCGCCAAGACCGCCTCCAAAAGCTCGGCGCGCTGGACCAACCCATCGCAGATCACCGTCCATTCCTTCTCGTCGATTAGCACCGGGATGTGAGAAAGGGGCCAGTGACGCTCCGCATTCGGCTGCGCCGCATAGCTGTGGTAGAAGACGCCGGCGTCGCGCAGGTAGCGGTCGGCGCGCGCGAATCGTTCGTGAAGCTGATGATCTGACATCGCGGCCAGTGCGGCGGTGGCTTGGTGCCAAACCGGGCGAATGTTGCCACTGCCATCCACC
>DASYHX010000588.1:0-3719 GCA_035998065.1 Pseudorhizobium sp. | reverse complement strand
TGCCGATGTGGAAAGCGGCTATCCGCTGCTTCTTTCGGAGATGACAATCCTGACGGCGCTTAGGACCGCCGCGACATCCGCAGTGGCTGCGCGATACCTCGCTCGTCCGGACGCCAGAACGATGGCTGTGATCGGCAACGGTGCCCAGAGCGAGTTTCAGGCGCGAGCGTTCAAAGCCCTGCTCGGCATCGACGCGCTCCGGTTTTACGATCTAGACCCGTCGGCGACAGAGCGGTGCAGGCGCAACCTCTCCGGGCTCGGCTTCAACATCATTGCTTGTGGCACGCCAGAGGAAGCTGTGGAAGGCGCCGACATCATCACCACTGCGACGGCAGACAAGCAGTGCGCCACCATCCTGACCGACAACATGGTCGGGCCAGGGGTGCACATCAATGCCGTTGGCGGCGATTGCCCCGGCAAGACCGAACTGCATCGGGATATCCTGCTGCGCTCCGATATCTTCGTGGAATACCCGCCGCAGACCAGAATCGAGGGCGAGATACAGCAACTGGCTGCGGACCATCCGGTAACGGAGCTGTGGCGGGTGATGAGCGGCCAGATGGAAGGTCGCCGGTCCGAGGCGCAAATCACCCTCTTTGACAGCGTTGGATTTGCAACGGAAGACTTCTCCGCCTTGCGCTATGTTCGCGATAAGCTGGCGGGGACCCGGCACTTCATCGAGCTTGACCTACTGGCTGACCCCGATGAGCCCCGGGACCTCTATGGCATGCTGCTTCGCCGCCAAGCCGTGCTTGAACGCCAGCAGACCGCATAGCGGCTGTTCGTCAGCTGCGCGGGACAATTTCCTCGGCGGCCTGGCGGATGGTCTGCATCAAGATGGCCTGAGGGGCCGAGGGCGATATGTCTGCCTTGAGCGTGAGGCCCACCGGACCTTTCGTCTCGCTCGTGTCGACAGGCAGGGTACTGAGCAGCCCTTCCGCCAGGTCGTCCGAGATGACGCCTTGCGAGATGATCCAGACGGCATCGCTCGAGCGGGTAAAGGCGCGTCCGAAGGCGTGCGACACTGTCTCCACCTGCAGCGGCAGCCGGCCAACGCCGTTAGCGATCAGCAACTGCTCGACGTAGGGCCTGATCACCGAGCCCCGGGTCGGCATCAGGACAGGATATTGTTCCAGCGTCTCGAAGACTGATCCGCCGCTTGCCAGCAGCGGATGGCCGGGTCGTACGGTGAAGACGACCTGCTCGGAATAGAGGTGCTCGAAAGAGAAGCCCGTCATCTTCTCCGGTGCCGCAAGCCGGCCGACGACCAGATCCAGGTCCCCGACCCGCAACTGCTCCAGCAGGACCGCGTTCTCGCCGGTCACGATCTTGATGCGGCTGCCTGTGTTCTCCTGGAGGAAGAGTGTCATCGCGCGCGGCATGATCCGGGTCGATACCGTAGGCAGAGCGCCAACGCGGACGGGCGGAGCAGCGTCGGACAGTTCCTGTGAAACGGAGTCCAACCCTTGCCTCAGGGCGGTGATTGCTGCTCCGGCGTGCCGCAAGAAGACTTCGCCGTACCTCGTAATGCGGATGCCGCGACCCTCACGTTCGAACACCGCTACGCCCAACGCCTCCTCAAGCTCGCGGATCGTCTTCGTCACCGCCGGCTGGCTGACGTGCAGCAGTTCTGCCGCCTTGACGACGCTCTTCTGGCGCGCAACTTCTAGAAATGTATGCAGGTGACGAAATTTGACGCGGGAGTCGATCAACAGTCATAACCCATCAGTTAAGGAAAGCGGCTTCAAAGTCATTTTACCTAACCAGTTCCGTGCGGCAATGTCTTTCGGGGAGGAGATGAGACATGCAGTTTGTACGCATCAACGGCGTCACGATTGCCTATCAGGTAACGGCGACCGGTCCCGACAACCCGGTGCTCGTGCTGATCAACTCGCTCGGAACCGACAGCCGGATCTGGCATCTGGTGGTGCCGAAACTGGCCGAAGATTTCACCGTGGTGACCTATGACAAGCGGGGTCACGGCCTGTCCGACTTGGCGAACCCGCCCTACGCCATCGGCGATCACGTGTTGGATTTGATCGGGCTGCTTGATCATCTGGAATTTTCCGAGGTCGTGCTGTGCGGTCTTTCCGTCGGCGGCTTGGTTGCGCAAGGTCTATATGCGCAGCGCCCGGACCTGGTGAAGGCGATGGTGCTTGCCGATACCGCCCACAAGATTGGCACGCTCGAGATGTGGAACAAGCGGATCGCCGCGATCGAAGACGGCGGCATCGGATCCATTATCGACGACATCATGGCCCGCTGGTTCACGGAGCCGTTCCGTCGGCCGGACAATGCAGCCTACAGCGCCTACTGCAACATGCTGCTTCGCCAGCCAGTGAAGGGGTACACCGGCACCTGCGCTGCGATCCGCGACGCAGATTTCACCGAGGAGGCTCGGGCGATACGCGTGCCGGTTCGTTGCGTCGTCGGTGATCAGGATGGCTCGACGCCACCGGATCTCGTGCGATCTCTGGCGAACCTCATCCCCGGCGCTCAATACGAAGTGATCGAGGGTGCAGCGCATATTCCTTGCGCCGAAACACCGGCGGCGTTCGCGGCCGCCGTGAGAAGCTTCATAATCAATGACGTCAAGGACTGAGATGATGACGGACAAGACAGGTGAAACCGACCGTTATCGTCAGGGCCTCACAACGCGACGTGAGGTCCTTGGCGAGGCGCACGTGGATCGCGCTCTGGCCAACGAGACCGAGTTTGACAAGCCATTCCAGACCTTCATCACTGAGGGCGCCTGGGGCTCCCTCTGGTCGCGTCCCGGGCTCTCCAAGCGGGAGCGCTCAATTGTAACGATCGCCTTGCTGGCAGCTGGAGGGCACTATGACGAGGTCGCAATGCATGTTCGTGCAACGGCCCGCACCGGCGCGACAAAGAGTGATATCTGTGAGGCGTTGATGCATGTGGCAGTCTATGCTGGCGTGCCGGCCGCCAATCATGCCTTCAAGATCGCCAAGTCGGTCTATTCGGAGATGGAGGCCGGGACAGACACCGGGGGAGACGCTGATGAGAAACGCACCGCCTGAGACCACACCCTTCTTCGCACGCGACCGGGATATGCACCCGCCGGCGTACACGCCCTGGTACAAGACGACCGTCCTTCGCTCGCCGCAACGCGCGCTGATCTCGCTTGAGGGAACGAAGAGCGAGATCACGGGTCCCGTCTTCGGCCACAACATCCTCAACGAGTTCGATAACGACCTCATCGTCAACTATGCAAAGCCGGGCGAGGGGCCGATCGGCCAGCGGATCTTGGTCCACGGTCGCGTTCTGGATGAGCGCGGTATCGGCGTCGCCGGTGCCTTGGTGGAGTTCTGGCAGGCCAATGCCGGCGGGCGCTATCGGCACAAGAAGGAAACTTACCTTGCGCCGCTCGATCCGAACTTCGGCGGGTTCGGCCGGACGATCACCGACGAGAACGGCTACTACTGGTTCAAGACGATCAAGCCCGGCCCCTATCCGTGGCCCAATGGCGTCAATGACTGGAGGCCCGCTCATATCCACTTTTCGGTTTTCGGCCACGGATTTGCTCAGCGTCTCGTTACGCAGATGTATTTCGAGGGCGATCCGCTGGTCTGGATCTGCCCTATCGTGAAGACGATTCCGGACAAAGAAGCGATAGAGCGCCTCATTGCACCGCTCGACATGAACAACACCATCCCGCACGACATGCGGGCCTACAAGTTCGACATCGTGCTGCGCGG
>DASYHX010000587.1:0-5796 GCA_035998065.1 Pseudorhizobium sp. | reverse complement strand
AGCGCCATGGCGATGCCCACGCGCTGACGCTGCCCGCCGGAAAGCTGATGGGGGAAGTGCTTTGCTCGCTCGCCGGCATCTGGAATACCCACGCGTTCTAGAAGCATGATGCTGTGCTCCCGAAGGGTGTGGCGGTCCAGCCGCTGGTGCGCGGCGATTGCCTCTTCCACCTGCCGTCCCACGGGATGCATCGGGTGGAGCGTCGTCAGCGGATCCTGGAAGATATAAGCGACCCTACTTCCCCTGCAGGAAATCAGCCTCGCCTCCGGCATGGCGAGGACGTCCTCCCCATCGAGGTAGATGGCGCCGTTGCGGATCAGTCCGGGCGGAGAGTTCACCAGCCCCATGATCGATAGGGCCGTCACGCTCTTGCCGGACCCGCTCTCGCCGATTAGACCAAGGCACTCGCCCGGGTTAAGGTGAAGCGAGATTTCCTTGACGGCCGCGGTGTAGCGTCCATTGCGGATGAAGCCCGTTTCAAGCGCCTCCACATTCAGTACAGCATTCAGGTTGCCATTCTTAGGGCTCGTCCGCTCCGGGTGGACGGCCGTTCGGGGGCCGGGGCGTAGGAGTGCACCGGAGCGCAAGCGAGGATCGAGTACGTCGCGAATGCCATCGCCAAGAACGTTCAGGCTGATGACGATCAGGAAGATCATTACACCCGGCACAACGGAAACATGCGGGGCGGTGAACAGTTGAGCCCGCCCCTCCCCAAGCATCGACCCCAGATCCGCTTGCGGCGGCTGTGCCCCAAGGCCGAGGAAGCTGAGACCGGCCGTCTCCAGGATCATCCAGCCGGCAGTCGTCGACATGGTGATGACGATCACCGGTAGAACGTTGGGAAGGAGTTCGGTGCAAAGAATAGACAGGTGCCCTTTTCCGGACAGCCTCGCCGCATCGACAAATTCGGCGCGCGACAGTGCGAGTGTGACCCCTCGAACGTTCCGCGCGAAGAAGGGAATGTTGACGACGGCGATGGCATAAAGCGCGTTCATCAGCCCGGGACCGAGTGCCGCAACGATTGCAAGCGCCAAAAGGATGTAGGGGAAGGCCATCAGCATATCGATGCCCCGCATCATCAGATTGTCGATCCGGCCACCGGCGTAGCCGGAAAGGAGGCCGATCGCCGAACCGATTGCTGCCGCCACCAACGTTGCCGCAAAACCAACCGTCATCGAGACCCTACTGCCCCATATGAGCCGGCTCAGGATGTCGCGGCCCAACTCGTCGGTACCCAGAAGGTGTCTTTCGGACAGTACGGGCTGCAGCCGCTGCGCGGGTGCTGTGGCGTTTGGGTCGGGCAGCGGCAGGACGGGCGCTAGCAGAGCGACCAGCACGAGCGCTCCCAGAAGCAAAAGTCCAATAGCGGCGAGCCGGTTATTAAAGAGCAGGTTCCAAGAGGAGACGCGGCTGGAGCCCGCTGCTGGGATGGAGGTGGCCACGAAGCTGTCGGTCACGACCCGATCCTCGGGTCGAGCATGGTCTGGAGCAGATCAGCAGCGAGGTTGAAGAGGACATAGCTCGCCGCCACAACCAGCACACCGCCCTGAACCAGCAGGATATCGCGGGTAGAGATGGCATTGACGAGCATCGCCCCGATGCCAGGCCATTGGAACACAGTCTCGATGTATACGGCGCCGCCGAGTACGAAGCCGGCTTGGATGCCGATGATAGGAATGACACTTACCAGAGCCGCGCGGAAGGCGTGGCGATAGACCACACAGCGCTCCGACAGTCCCTTTGCACGTGCCGTTCGAATAAAATCCTGGCGCAGAACCTCCAGCATTGCCGCGCGTGTAAGTCTTGCGATGACACCTGCAGCGACAACGGCAAGCGTCAAGGCTGGCAGGACCAGGTGGAGCAGAAGGTCCTTGACATCACCGCCCCCGTAGATCGCATACATGCCGCTTGCCGGTAGCAACCGCCATTTCACCGCAAACAGCAGAATGAGGATCAGGCCCAGCCAGAAAGACGGCATGGAAATACCCGCCAGCACCACGAAGGTTATTACCTTGTCGGCCCATCCAAACTGGCGAACTGCCGAGATTACGCCCGCCAAAAGGCCTACAACCGAGCACAGGACGAGCGAAACCCCCGCCAGGATCAGCGTCGCCTGGAAGCGTTCCGTCACCTCGTCAAGGACAGGACGGTTCAGGGCAAACGAACGGCCAAAATCTCCCTGGAGGACGTTGCCAATCCAGATAAAGTACTGCTGCACGAGCGGCTTGTCCAACCCGAGATCACGGTTGATGCGTTCGACATTCTCTGGTGTTGCATAGGCGCCAAGGATGGCGGTGGCGGGGTCTCCAGGAATCATCGACATCACCAGGAAGACGATGATCGACAGGCCGAAAAGAACCGGAATGACAGAAAGCAGCCGCTTGGCAACATAGGCGGACATGACAGCTTCCTCCATGGATCCGTCCAGCCCCCGCTCCGAGGGCCGGACGGATTGGATGATTACTTCGAGACGTTCTTCAAGTGCAGCAGGAACGACGGCTGCAGCTCAAAGCCCTGCACCGCGGCAGTCGTCACCGCGTTCTGCTTCCAGTTTGCAACGAAGAGCCACGGAGCATCTTCATGCACGATCTCCTGCACCTGCGCGTAGAGTTCTGCCCGTTCCGCTTGCTCCGTGGACGAACGAGCCTTGGCAAGCAGATCATCGACCTGCGGATTCGAGTAGTAGCCCGAGTTAAAGCCGCCATTTTCAGGCGAGGCCTCAGTGCGAAGCGTCAGATAAGGAACGGTGTCCGGATCGTTCGTCATCCAGGCCATCTCGGCCATGTCGGCCTTGCCCTCAAGTCCTTCATTGACCCGGCCTAGAAACGTATTCCATTCATAGGTCTCTATTGCTACATCAAATCCGACCGATTGCAGATCCGCCTGTATGGCCGCACCCATGGTGACGGGGTTAAGCATTCCCGAGCCACCCTCCGCCACGTAAAACGTCACTTTCGGGCTTTCGATGCCAGCTTCATCGAGTAATTTCTTGGCCCGCTCGGGGTCGTGGGGATAGGGCTCGACAGAGCTCTCGACCCAGTTGAAGGCGGGCGGAATGGGTCCGGCAGCAACCGTAGCAGTGCCCTGAAGCACATCGTTGACCAGGGTCTCCTTGTTGACGGCAAAATTGGCAGCCTGCCGCACACGCTTGTCAGCGAACGGACCTTCCTTCGTATTCAAGATGGCGAACCACACGTGTGGACCGGCCTGCTCGACCACCTTTAGGTTGGCGTCGGAACGAAACGCCTCCAGATTATCCGGAGGCACCTCAACCATGATGTCGATTCCACCCGCAAGCATCTCCGCCACGCGTGTGTTTGCATCGGTGATCGGCCGGAATACCACCGCTTCCAGCGTCGGTGCACCATCCCAGTACTCATCGTTGCGCTCGGCCGCCACGAGCTGGTTTGATTGCCATTCCGCGAACTTGAAGGGGCCCGTGCCGGAAGGGTTACGTCCGAAATCCTTCCCGTGTTCCTCTACCGCCGACGGCGAAACGATGAGGCCGGTCGGATAAGCGAGATTGGAGAGGAACGGCGCGAAAGGCTCGTTCAGCTTGAATTCGACCGTGCTGTCATCGGCGACATTGACCGCCTCGACCGCAGAAAAGTTGAAGGACAGCGGAAAAGGCCCTGTGTCGTGGAATGGATGGTCGTCCTTGAGCATCCGGTCGAAGTTGAACTTCACGGCCTCGGCATTAAAGTCGGACCCGTCATGGAATTTGACGCCCTTTCGAAGCTTGAACGTATAGGTCCTGCCGTCTTCAGAGATCGTCCAGCTCTCCGCAAGCGCCGGTTCCACCTCAAGGGTTCCGTTCTTGTACCGAACGAGTCCGTCGTAGAGATTCACCAGGATGCGGAAGTCGTTGGTCGCCGTTACGGCATGTGGATCGAGCGATTTCGGCTCGGCAATCTGCCCGACGATCAAGACGTTGGGGGGTGTCTGCGCCAGGGCCGAAAAGCCGCCCAGTGCGAAGGCGACAGCAAGGGTCGCGCGTTGAAACAGCCTCTTCATGGGAAGGATCCTTTCGATTTGGCAGGTTTCGAAGGTAAGGTAGCCCGGCCTTCTGCAATGGCAAGGCATCGACCAAGGCATAGACACTACGCGCTGTAGGCTGGGCCCTTCCCTCTTCCGCTGAGCAGCCAGCCGACGCTCACCTTCAGCACTCCGGCCAGCATCCCGAGACGATTGGCGCGCGGCACCGCCCGATCGTTCTCCCAGCTTCTCCAGGTCTTGTCCTCGACGCCGAGGATTGTTGCCGTGACCTCGACGGACAGAGCCGCGGCATCGCGTGCCAGCGAGATACGACCACCCAGGGTGTCGTCATCGATCCAGTTCGTCTCAAACTCACCTGACAAGAAATGTCTCCTTGCTGGAACGTAAAGTGCCGGCCGGAAACCGGCCGGCACCTGCGGCTTACTCTTCGCCGATCCAGGCCTTTACCTGATCCGGATGATCCTCGATGTACTTTGCAATGGCCTCGTCATAGGACGTTTCCTGCGCATTGAACATGCCGGCCTCTAGGTCGGAGATGGGCAGTTGCATGCGCGAAAGGAACGCTGCGACCTCCGGATTGTCTTCCTTGAAGCCCTTGCGAGCGAGGATGTCCACGTGTTCGGCTTCACCCAGCGAATTCTTCGGATCTTCGATGTAGCGAATGTCGTACTTGCCGAACATCCAGTGGGGGCTCCAGGACGTGGCGACGAACCAGTCTTCGGAGCGGATGGCGCGATCGACGGTCGTTAGCATGCCCGCTTCGCTGGAGATCTGCAGGTTGTAGCCCTCCAGGCCGTAATCCTTCAGCGCCTGCTGCGAAAGACGTGTGAGCCCTGCACCCGGGTCGATCCCCTGAACGGTGCTGTCGAGCTTTTCCTTGACGTCGTCCTTGGACAGATCTTCGATCGAGCTGATCGCATCTTCCGGCACATAGTTTGGAACGACCCACCCAAGCTTCGCGCCCTCGTAAACCGTGCCAAGCGTCTCTACGTCATCCTTGATTTTTGCATAGTAGTCCGCATGCGTCTGAGGCAACCATGCCATCATCATGGCATCGAGATCGCCGCGGCTCACCCCTTGGTAGAGCGGGGCAACGTCTGTCTGTACCAGCTCGACCTCCTGGCCCAGTTCGTCCTTGATGAGCTTGGCAGCAAGCTTGGTCACGAACTCTGCATCGGACCAAGCGGCCCAGCCAATTTTCACCGGCTCGGCATCCTGTGCCAAAGCGGTGGTGGCGACGCTGCTCGCCATAGCGGCCGCGAGACTAAGAGAAATGAGTTTCTTGATCATGTCTGCTCCTTTTTTGAAGGTTCGCATAGGGCGGGATGCCCAATTTGGTCGACGCGACGTTCAGGCTTCTGCCTGCTTCTTCTCTTGTCGCGCCACGACGGGAAAGAGGTTGCGCCAGAAAGCTGGACGCTCTTTCCCGAAGCTTTGCGTGATGCGATCGAGCACCACGGCGAGGATGACGACGGCCAGGCCGCCTTCGAAACCTGTGCCGACATCAAGGCGCTGGATCCCGGTCAACACGATATTGCCGATACCGCCAGCGCCGATCATGGAGGCGATCACCACCATCGACAGCGACAGCATGATGGTCTGGTTGATACCAGCCATGATGGACGGAAGTGCGTTTGGAAGTTGCACCTTGAAGAGCAATTGCGAGCTAGTACACCCGAACGCCTGGCCGGCCTCGACGAATTCCACATCGACCTGGCGGATCCCGAGGTTCGTTAGGCGCACAACCGGCGGCATGGAGAAAATGACCGTGGCAATGGTACCGGGCACCGCGCCAAGCCC